>JBOFXO010000192.1:0-8134 GCA_051654185.1 Vibrionaceae bacterium
TAAAATCACTTTGATCGATAAAAATACCAGTCATTTATGGAAACCACTCTTGCATGAGCTTGCAACCGGAGCCTTAGATGATGGGGTTGAGGCGGTCAGTTACCGCGTTCATGCGAAAAATAACGCTTTTGATTTTCAGCTCGGTGAACTTTGTGATATTGACAGACAAAACAAGCGCATCACCTTAGCGGCATTGCGCGAGCCAAGCAGTGGCGCGGTGCTGATTGGTGAGCGCTATGTCGATTATGATGTGCTGGTGTTAGCTGTTGGCTCTGTTTCCAATGACTTTGGCGTCTCTGGCGTGAGCGAAAACTGCATGTTTTTAGACTCGGCGCCACAGGCAAGCCATTTTCGTAAAGTCCTTAATGAGCAATTACTGAAATTAGATGCGGGAGTGAAAGAGTCGCAGGTAAAAATTGCCATTGTTGGCGCAGGTGCGACCGGCGTTGAGCTTGCAGCCGAGCTTTATCATACTGTTGAAGTGGTTAAAGATTATGGTCTAACAAGCCTTGATCGCTCGCGCCTTGAAGTGTCGCTCATCGAGGCGGGCGAGCGTATTTTACCGGCCTTGTCTGAAGAAGTGTCCACGCTTGTGATGGATAAACTTAACAAAATTGGCGTGCGCGTTTTAACCAAAACGCAAGTTGTCAAAGCGGATGTCGATGGGTATATCACCAAAGAGGGTGATAAAATCCAAGCCGATCTGATGGTGTGGGCTGCTGGGATCAAAGTGGCTGATCATTTTAAAAATATTGCCGGACTTGAAACGAATAAGATCAATCAGTGGGTGGTCAAACCGACGCTACAAACCTCGCAGGATGATGCGATTTTTGTCATAGGCGATAGCGCCGCTTGCCCACAGCCGAATGGAAAAAATGTGCCGCCGCGCGCGCAGTCCGCCCATCAAATGGCGCAGCACTGCTATAAAAATATTGTGGCTTTGCAGGCAAAACGTGAGCTTAAACCCTATCTTTACCACGATCATGGCACCTTTGTGTCATTGAGCTCGTATTCTACCATTGGTAATTTGATCAACGGGTTAAGTAAAAATCCTATCCTTGTGGATGGTAAGTTTGCACGGGCGGTGTATTTATCGCTTTACCGTTTGCACCAAGCATCATTGTATGGCTGGGGAAAAACGCTTTTGCTTATCTTGCTTTCAAGGCTTAATCGCTTGATCAAGCCATCGATGAAATTGTATTAAAAATGGAGCGCCCCATCGGTGCGGCTGCACACGTTTTGGGGCGACGTTTACGCGACCGTTTTTTTCTGAGTCGTTTTGTTTCTTGGTTTAAGGTCGCTTGGGATCAAGCTGTACAGCAATCCATCGTTTACTTGCCCATTAAACATTAAACGGTTGCGCGCAATACACTCTAAATGCGCACCTAAGCGCTCAGCGATGGTGCGGCTTGCTTTGTTTTGCGGGTTGATAACAATTTCAAGGCGGGTGATGTTGAGTTTTTCAAAGGCGAATTTAGCCATAATTTCAGCCGCTTCAAGGGCGTAACCTTTGCGCTGAAACTTAGAGGTGAGCCAGTAGCCAAAATTGCCTAAATTTGCGACTCTGTCGATACTGTATACGCACACAGCGCCCATCAACTCATTGGTTTCATTATCAAAAATACCAAGCTCGTAGCGGTTGTCAGTAGACCAATTTTGCCGGCTATTGCTGATCCACACTCTTGCATCCGTTTCACTAAAATCTTTATGGCTCCAGTCGAGCCAAATGCCAATGGTATCAGCGCCAAGGCTTATTGCGTCTTTAAGAGGGATGATATCGTGGCGGTTGAGCGAGCGAAGATAAATGCGTTCGGTGCTTAATTCTAAATTTGTCTTCATGACGGATACTCAAAATTCTAAAGAGATCTGGTTAAAGTTTAAAATATCTTTTTTTCTACGACTGCGTTATAAGGGAGAATTTTATTATTTGCAGATGAGAATTTTGTTTAGCAAAGAGAACATAAAAATTTAAATTTTCAATGAGAAACGATGAACCATTATTAAATAATACTCAGTGATGAAAAAAGTGAATTTTTATGAATCATTTGATCAAACAAAAATAAAGAGAAATGATATTAATTTTGATCAATAATTAACTGCCATATAATTTGTCTTTTTATTGCTTATTGTTGTGCTTTAAACAAGCGTGTCGAAGGCTTTTAAAGCTGGTAAACATTGTGTTAACTTATTTTATTTTATAGATTTTTTATAAAGAAATAAAAAGAGACTAAAAAAACAAAATAATGCAAGTGATTTTTATATCCTAATGATCAGCGAATAAAAACAAATAATGCCAATAAATAGTAAAGGCAATTGTAAGTGGTGTAAATAAAAAACCCAGCAGAGCTGGGATTATTTTTATTTATTCTGCACGGCGGACGTTAATTATTAATCCAATGTATGGATGATCTAAATAATGAATTTCACCACTGCGCATGCGGCGTTTTTCTTGAAAAGGATAAGCTTGTAAAAAAGAGTCGTGGCTGTTTGTCGCAAGCGTCGAATGAGCGTAAGCGTCACCGTGGTCTGATTGGGCAACCGGCGGCGTAATGGGGTGTGAAGCCTTTTTAAACAGAGCTAGATCGGTTTCTAAAAACAGGTAGTGCTGCACATACAAGCGAATGTAACCATCTAACTCATAAGGATTTATGTCTGAGTTGCCGGCGTCTAAGCGCTCTCCTGCCGTCACGCGAATTTTCGGCATGCTGTTTCTGCCGTTGTCGTTTTGCCGCCAGCCAACATGCAGCAGTGGCTGATAGCGGCTACTGCTGGCCAGTTTTTGATAGTGCTCGGTCAGCATCAGCTGGCTTTTGCTCAATTTTTTGATGCTGTAGCGGGCAAGTCCGTCATCGTTATACAAACTGACAACATTGCTCATGTTGATGGGCTTGACTTGCGTCGGCCACTGCTCTTGCCCACTGCTTGGCGCAGATTTGTGTTTAAAGACGATAAGCTCTACATCAAACCAGCGCGCGGCGTGAGAGGGAAAACTAAGAATACAAAAAAAAATAACAAGTAAACTTTTCACGGCAAAGCTCCATTGATCACACAGCCGATAAATTATTAGAAAAATCAGTTAATAAATTTTGAATAAATTGGATCCGCTCCTGCTTGTCTGTAAAGGCGACCGTAATTTTTAGCTTGGTTGGCCCATCAAGGTGGTAACGGCTGGGATCCGCTTGTAATAAACTGACCAAAAAAGCAGGATCAATTTTTGCTTGAGGCAAAAATTCTATCACGGTACTTTTCTCGTTTCCTTCAATTTTTTTGATCCCGACATTCGCTGCTGTGATCCTAAGCTGTTGCATGGTAAGCAAATTTTTAGTGGCATCGGGCAAAAGTCCAAACCTGTCGATAAGCTCCACTTTGATTTCGCTCAGTAGCTGCGGCTCTTGGCAATTTGCGATTTGTTTGTACATGCTTAGGCGCGTGTTGACATCGGGGATGTAGGATTCTGGTAAAAGCGCAGGAATGCGCAGCTCAATTTCGGTTTGTTTGCGCAGCAGATCATCCCAAGCGGGCGTTTTGCCTTCTTTTAGCGACGCGACTGCTTGCTCTAACATCTCCATATATAAGGAGAAACCGACCGACTGGATCTGCCCACTTTGCTCTTCGCCCAGCAGCTCACCTGCGCCGCGGATCTCAAGATCGTGCGTTGCTAAAGTAAAGCCTGCGCCAAGATCTTCAAGTGAAGCAATCGCTTCTAGGCGCTTTAGCGCATCTTTAGTCATCAATTTGGCGTGCGGGGTTAACAGATAAGCGTATGCCTGATGGTAAGAGCGGCCAACGCGGCCTCGCAGCTGGTGCAGCTGGGCAAGCCCTAGCATGTCGGCGCGATCAATGATGATGGTATTGGCCGTGGGGACGTCGATACCTGTTTCGATGATGGTGGTACAGACTAACACGTTAAAATGCTGATGGTAAAAATCAGACATCACGCGCTCAAGCTCGCGTTCGCGCATCTGCCCGTGGGCGACGGTAATACGCGCTTCGGGTAGCAGTTGCTGTAGCTGCTCTGCCGTTTTTGCGATACTTGCGACATCATTGTGCAAAAAGTAGGCTTGTCCGCCGCGCATAATTTCGCGCAGCACAGCTTCGCGGATCAGCGCATCATCGCGCTCGCGCACAAAGGTTTTTATCGCAAGGCGGCGCGCGGGTGGCGTAGCAATAATAGAGAGATCGCGCATCCCGCTCATCGCCATATTGAGCGTGCGCGGAATAGGGGTAGCTGTGAGGGTTAAAATGTCAATGTTAGCGCGCAGGGCTTTGACTTGCTCTTTTTGCCGTACGCCAAAGCGGTGCTCTTCATCAACAATAAGCAAGCCTAACTCTTTAAAAATAATATTATTTTGTAAAAGCTTATGCGTGCCTATCACAATATCGACCTTGCCATTAGCGCACTCTTCTAAAATGGCTTTTTGCTCTTTTGCTGACTTAAAGCGAGATAACACTTCGATTTTAATCGGGAAATTAGCAAAGCGGTCGCGAAAATTCTCAAAGTGTTGCTGCGCAAGCAGCGTAGTGGGGACGAGCACTGCGACTTGTTTGCTGTTGTTGACGGCTAAAAAGGCGGCGCGCATTGCCACTTCTGTTTTGCCAAAACCCACGTCACCGCACACGAGCCTGTCCATTGCAACCGGTTGGCACATATCGGAAAGTACCGCATTGATGGCATTGAGCTGATCATCGGTCTCTTCAAAAGGAAAACCGCTGCAAAAATCAAGATAAGCTTGCCTGTCGTGAGTAAAAGCAAATCCTGGTTTAACGGTGCGTTTAGCGTAGATATTTAACAGCTCAGCTGCGACGTCGCGCACTTTTTCGGCCGCTTTTTTGCGCGCTTTTTCCCAAGCATCATTGCCTAATTTGTGCAGCGGGGCATTTTCATCGCTGCCGCCGGTGTAGCGATTGATAAGATGCAGCGCAGAAACAGGGACATACAATTTTGCGCCTTGCTGATATTCTAAGGTCATGTACTCAGCTTCAATGCCACCGGCGCTTAAAGCCTGCAAGCCAAGATAACGGCCAATACCATGCTCGAGATGCACAACAGGCTGACCGACGCGCAGCTCTGCTAAATTAGCAATGATATTATCAGGTTGTAGTGCTTCTTTGCTGCTGTTACGGCGACGGCTCTGCAGGACGCGCTCACCGAGTAGATTGCTTTCGCAGATCAGCGCAAACGAAGGCGAGTGGCACAAAAAACCGCCTGCTGCGGGGCCAACAATTAAGCAGGTTGTTTGTGGCGCCTGCAGCGCTTGGCTAAAAGAGTCGCACAAGGTTGGGCTAATTTGAATGCGCGCAAGCAGCTCAAGCATGGCTTCGCGCCGGCCTTGACTTTCTACACAAAAAATCAGTTTGGCTGGCGCAGATGGCGGCGTAGCACTGGTGTGGCTTGGCGTCGTGAGTTTGTCATAAAACTGCTTTAATGCGCTAAGTGGCTGCTTTAATTTATGATCGATAGTGAGCGGCGGCAGCGGCGTGAGATCAGCATTACTGTGTCCTTCGGCAAAGGTTTTTGCCGTGGTCTCGGTTAGCAGTTTGACGCGCGGGTAATGTTTAAAGGCGCCAAATAATGCATCGGTATTTAGCCACAGCTCATTTGGTGCAAGCAGCGGGCGGCTTGGGTCGACATTGCGTGACTCAAAGCGCTGCTGTGCATCGCTAAGAAACTGTTTAGCGCTTGCCTCAATGTCGCCTTGTAAAAGCAGCAGCGTATTGCTTGGCAGATAATCAAACAGCGTTTGCGTCTGCTCATGCAGCAGCGGCAGCCAGTATTCGATGCCTGCTGGCCACGTTTTTTGGCTCACTTGCTGATAAATGGAGTCTGAATTTCGTTTAGCGGGAAAGCGTTCACGCCAGCGAGTACGAAAGCGTTCAATGGCGCTGTCGTCGGTAGGAAACTCGTGCGCCGGCAACAGCTTAATTTGTGGAATGGTCTCTTTTGAGCGCTGCGTATCAGGAGAAAACTCTCGGATACTGTCAATTTCATCGTCAAAAAAATCAATGCGATAAGGCGTATTGCTGCCCATTGGAAAGAGATCCAAAATGGAGCCTCGGCATGCAAATTCACCGTGCAAAAACACTTGCTCAACGTGCCGGTAACCGGCATCTATCAGTTTTGCGCGCAGCCGCTCTAGCGATAAGGGATCGCCTTTTTGCAGCAGCAGTGCGTGTTGCAGCAAAAAGCTGTGCGGCGGCAGACGCTGCAACAAGGTACTGACAGAGACTATCAGCACGCCTTGTTTTTTATGCGCAAGCGTGTACAAACAGGCTAAACGCTCAGAGATAATGTCTTGATGCGGCGAAAAATTATCGTAGGGAAGCGTTTCGCGATCAGCAAAAATTTCACAAGGAAATTGACTAAACTGGCTGATCTCAGGCTGTAAACGCAGCGCCGTTTGGTTATCGGGTACCACCAATAAAATCGGGCAAGGCTGCTCTGCGAGCTGGGCAACGCTGATACTAAGGCTTGTGCCGAGCAAATTGCCCAGCACACGGGTATCAGCGACTTTTTGGGGCGGTTTAAAATCAAAAAGAGAAATTGTATTCATGGTGCTCATTAGGGCCGAGGTTCTTTTTTAGCTTGCGAACGCAGACGAAGTAACTTTTGCTGATGATACAGTGCTGCGCGAATTAACACATCTTTATCTTCTTCTTGCAGCAAAACATAGTGCAACTCACTAAAGAACAGGTCATTTTTTTTCTTACTGCTATCAACTTGCGCGTAGCAGTAAATTGCGCAGGCAGGATTTTCTAAAAAGAGATGAATTTTAACATAACTTTTTGCAGTAAATGGCATTTTACTCCAAACGGTTAATTTGCTTGCGCCAAAGCTTTCGGTATAGATACTTGGATCGGCATTCGTCGTGCGATTGAGCAAAAAACCAAGCAGCAAATTGACTTTTTCATTTTGGATCTGCAGCAGCTGCGATAAGGTAGGGTGGTCATTGTGCAGCTTAGACAGCTCATTTTGCACTTTAAAATCTAAATGCGAGCATTGGCTAGCAATTTGAAATTCGGCTGGAATTTCGTCGAGAAACTCTTCAACGGTTGGCAAATTTTTGTTAGAGGCGAGCGGCTCAACGTTGATCCGCAGCTCAGCTTTTACTGAAAAATAATCGTCATTGTTCATAAAAAATTCTTGTAAATGAAATAGTTTGGTTTGAGTTTATACTTGAAATGCTATCAATCTTAATTCAATGCTGTTTTCTGGGAGTGCTGCTAGATTAAGTACGCAAAAATGCGCAATGCTGCATTCCATTTTGATTTTTTTACCCAAAAACGACACCGCTTTTAAAAATTAGTCATCTCTCTTTGATAAAAATACGCGCGAAACAAGGCAACAAATTGTTTCTGCGTCTCTTTTTGTATCACAGTTACATTCGTCTAAATATTAAGAAACAAAAAAAGAGAAAAAATCAATTGAGTAGCTAATGTTCCATCTAGGGACATAGAAATTTTGTTTCCTGTCACATTCGATTTTTTAAAACTATTTTGTTGATCCGCACGCTTTAGCAGATCTTAGGCTTGCTAGAGCTATGCAATTGTTACTAAAAGGGCTTGCTATGAAAACAGTGCAAATTGACAGTCTAAGCGGACTTAAGATTGCCGGTTTTACGATAACGGTAAAGTTGCCAAGTGGCGAAGTACAAACCATTGAAAATGGGGTTACTTCTTTGCTTAAAGGGGAACTTAGCCTTGTAGATAGCAGTGGCAAGCCTATTTCGACGGCCGATGTTTTAGCTAACGTCAATTTAAATGCGGGGGCAAGCGTGATTGTCCCTGAGCTTATCAGTAACGAAGAAAAACTCAGCGAAGCTGAAAAAGATGTGCAGCTGCAGATGGCTAAGGCTGAGCACGAGGAGTTAGAAAAAAAGCTTGAGGAGCTTAAAAAGCTAAAAGAAGAGCTGGAAAAAAAGCAAAAAGAGCTTGAAGAGAAAAGCAAAGACGGCGCGCAGAGTGAAGAAGAGCTTAAGGCGCAAAAAGAGGAAAATGAGCAGCTGCAGCAGCTCATCGATGATTTAAATGCCTCTTTAGCCGAGCAGGCTGCAAAAGAGCTTACCGATCAGCAGGCTGAGCTTAAGCAGATCCAAGAGCTGCAGCAAGAGCTCTCTTTAGAATCATCCTCTAGCAG
>JBOFXO010000193.1:0-6678 GCA_051654185.1 Vibrionaceae bacterium
GGCGCTTGGTGCTCACTCTCTAATTTATTAACAAAATCACTCAGATCATGACTTTTACGATAATAACGCGCAAAGGCGTCTTGCAGCGGCGCTTTATCCGCGGCGACAAAACGGCAATGGTAAGGCTGCAATTTAGCCATGATCTGCGCCTGTGCGCCCAGATCGTGCGGGTTTAGCATCGCGACCGTCACCACATTGTCTACTCGCTGAATTGGCAAAGCATTAAAAAAGCGCGCTACCGCCTCATTCAATAACCGAGTAGCAGCCAAATCGATAGGCGTCACCTGCAGATCTATGTGCTGCAGCGTGCTGGTGTGAGCCGGCTCTTCTTGCGCGGGTAAATCTTGCGTTAAGCCGGCTGTTTTATCCAGATCGACTAGCAGATGCGCAAGCGATAAAGACTGAGCAGAATTTAATGCGGTGCCTTTTGTCAGCGCCTGCGGATCGCGGTTTTCGTCAAAATCAGCCACGCCAGCTTTCAATTTTGCATTTTGCACTTTTATATAAAGCTCCATGAATTAGCTCCTGCTTTTAGCCGTCGTCGGGGCAGAAAATCCCGCTAAACGCTGCTGCGTAAACTCACGCGAAGAAAGGCTGAGTTTCTCGCCAGCCAGCGCTTTACGATACGAGCTGTACGCAAGTGAACGCTCACCGGTGCGCTCAGCGGCAATCGCAACGCCAAGCCACCAGCGACCATCGCTTGGCTCACGTTGCGCGAGCCACAAAAAGCTTTTCTTCGCGAGCGCCACTTTATTTAATGTTTGCGCCAGCGACGCGCGCGCCACCATCAGCTGATGCTTACCACTATCAAGGTTATTTTCATTAACCAGCAGCGCATCTAGCGCAAGATCATTACGCCCACTTTGCTGATAGATTTTCGCCAGCAGCACCCTTAGCTCACTGACCGCAGGATTTTGCGCGATCCCTTGGCGCAGCACAGATTGCGCCTGCGCCAGCTGCTGACGGGCAAAAAGGCTGGCGGCGAGCTGTTTTGTCGCTTCAATGTGGCTTGGATCGTAACGCACCGCATTCCATAGCTGCTCAAGCACTTTATCAATATCACCCGCCCTGATATAACTTTGCGCCTGCTCATAAGCAAGCTGCGCAAGCTGCGGGCCGCTCAGCTCCACCGTTTTAACGCTCATCACCCCAGAGTCAGCGCGTTGCCGCGTTGAAGAAGCTCTTTTCGGCGTCGAATGACTAGGCTTTTTGGTTTGCAGCGAGTCACTTTGTACAATTTGCTCAAGCGAGGGGGTTTTTGGCAGCTGCATCGCGGTACGCGTGCTCGCCGTCACCATTTTTTGCGTCGGCGAAGGCTGCAGCGTCACTAAATCTGTCATTGGCTGCGCATTTAACGGCGCGCTGAGCATCATAGGCTGCACGCTAGCAATCGCCCACGCAATCCCAGAAAGGCCTGTAAAACCTGCCGCGCCACAGATAAGCACACGCGCCGCCCATAATTTTTTTGGCTTTGCAATCGGCGCTAACACAAGCTGAGTACTTTTTCCCTCAGCCTTGCAAAGCTTGGTTAAGATCTGATTAAGTTCGCTCATGTTTACCTCCAGAGCATCGCTTTTAATAAGTTCCGCCTCGCAGCCTGTGGCGTATCTTTTATCGCAAGCTTGACCAACTTACGCGTGATTTTAGCCTTGCCTCGTCCATAACCCAGCAATAACGATTTGTGGCAAAGCTGATGAATAAGCCTTGGAATTCCGTTACTTGCCGCCCACACTTGCCATTTTGCCCAATAGGTAAATAACTGCGGTCCGCCGCCTTGTTTTTCTAAGCGAGAATTGATGTAGGCGAGCGTTTCTGCAAAATTAAGTGGCTTAAGCCTTGCGCTAAAGGTAATGCGCTGCAAGATCTGGCGCATGTTGTATTGGTGTAAACGCGTATCAAGCTCAGGCTGGCCAAATAAGACAATTTGGATCAGTTTGCGCTGCTCTGTTTCCAAATTTCCTAGCAAACGCATCGCTTCAAACACCTCATCGGGAAACGCCTGCGCTTCATCGCACAACATCACAACCGGCTTGCCATTAAACGCCGCCTCAAGGCAGCGCAGCTGAATATGACCCAGCAGCTGCTCTGGCGAAATGCCGCTAGCAATACCAAGCTCGCGGCTGATCATGTAATAAAGCCCTGTGATACTGTGGGCTGGGTTTGGCAAATAGACGAGGGTGAAGTCATTTTGCAGCTGATGCAGCAACATGCGGCATAAAATGGTTTTGCCGGTTCCCACCTCGCCAATCACTTTGACCAGCCCCTCGCCCATGATAACGGCACTGACGCAAGTGTTGACCGCGTCCACGTGGGAGCGCAGGCCAAAAAAATAACGCGTATCAGAGGTTAAGCTAAAAGGCATCTCCTTTAAGCCAAAATGGGCAAGATACATCGCACTTATCCAGCAAACCAGTCACTGCCTAACAGCGCGCGCGAGCGCTCGATCTCTTGCTGCATGGTTTGTGAGCCAACCACCCTTGGCTGGATCAAGATCACAAGCTCACTTTTTTGCTGCTCGCGCACTACATTACGAAACAGATGCCCGACCACGGGCACATCGCCAAGTAGCGGCACTTTAGACACGGCGTCGCGATAACGGCTTGTCATCAAACCACCGATCACCACCACATCACCCGACTGCGCGTGAATAATAGAGTCTGATTCGCGCACCGACGTTTTTGCTAGTGGTAACACAAAAGGTTTGTCCGATTGACCAAGCTGAATTGATTTTTCTTCTGAGGTGACATCCACAACCGATGGCTGCACGTGCAACATAATGCCGTTGTTATTATCAATTTGCGGCGTGATGTTAAGCGAGATCCCAGAGAAAAATGGCGTCAGCTCAATGTTAGGGCCGCCAGAGTTGGTATTGTTATCGCCAACAACATTGCTAAAAGAGATGTCGGTTACGAAAAACTCATCACCGCCCACTTTGATCACCGCTTTTTGGTTATTAGCAGCTGTCACGCGCGGGCTTGAAAGCACATTGACATCGCCTTGCGTGTCTAAAAAGCTCAGTACGCCTTGAAAGTCGCCATCGGTAATGGTGATATTGGTCGGCCCACCGGCAAGATTGGACACCGCATTGCCCGCTAATGCAGCACCTGGGCGCGAGATATTAGTGACTGTTGAGCCAACCGTTTTTGTAATATTTGACCAGTTAATACCTTGCTGATAACCGTCGTGCAGCGTTACTTCCAAAATTTTCGCTTCTAAAATCACCTGCCGTTTTAGCCGCTGCTGCGAAACAGCCAAAAACTCTTTAACTTGACGCAGCTCATGCGGATAGGCGGTCACCGTTAGCAAGCTTGCCTGCGGCGATACCGAGACATTTTTACCATCCCCTGCGCCAATCATGGTCGTTACACTGCGCTCAAGCTGCGCCCAAAAATCGCTGTAAGTGCGCGTTTCAATCGAGGTACCATTGCCTGCCGCCCCTTTACCTAACGCTGAGCTTATTGCTCTGCCGCCGCCTTTTCTTTCAGTCAGACCATTGATATTGACTGAAGTTTGCGAAAGCCCCGCACGCTGTAGCTGCAGGTAATCAACCGGAAAAGTTTGCGTGCGCAGCGTCGCGGGCAGCACTTGCAACACATTGCCTTTAAAAGAAATACCGTAGCCATACAGATCTGCCGCAGCCTCTAAAATTTCAGGCAGCGTTGCTTCTTTTAATGACAAGGTAATTCGCCCTGACACGCCAGGATGAAGCATGAGATCATACGGCGTGTTTTGCACTAGCGCGCCAAAAAAGTCGCGCGCATCAACGCCTTTAGCATTGACTCGAATACGTTTTTCATTAGCAACGGGTCGAGCTTGAGCGACAAACGAGCTGGTAAGATCTTGGGTTACCGCATCAGGCAAAACAGCCAAATTACGACTAACACTTTGATTGTGCGCTTCATTTAATGCTTGCTTAACTTCAACAGGATCCCTATGACCAACTGTGCACGCCGTCAGTCCCGCGGATACAGCAAGCGCCATACACACTTTAGAAAAGTTAAAACATTTACTCACTGTATCACCTGTTGTTCAAAAATAGAAAGACGCCACGTTTTACGGCCACGCGAGACCACGACCAGCTCAGGCGTGATCATATCGACCGCATAACCGTTCACTGTTTCACCTTGCGCAGCCTTTTTACCACTTAAAATCGCAATGCAATTGCCAGCACTATTGCCACAAAAAATGGCGTCCAATTTTGGCGTTACGCTCGCGGCTTGTGCTTTGCGCATCGGCGTGCGCGCAGAGGAGAATTCGAGTGGCGCGGTTGGATCATGTGTCTTTGCTTGTAGCAAACCCACACCGCTAAAAAAAATCACAGCTGCAGCAAAACTACACTTTGCCAGCATTTTGCTTACCTCCAATAAACACGGTACTTTTACCCAAAGTGTAAAGCTCTAGCACCACCTGCGCGTTTGGATACGCGGCCACTTGGTAATCTAAGCGGCGCCAGTAATACTGCCTAGGCAGTGCTTCAAGTGCAGTCAAAAATTCAATCACCGCAAAAAATTTGCCGCTAAATCGCAAGCGGATCGGATGACGGTACAAAAGATGCGCTCGCGTCTCTTGATCAAGCAAAGGCTCGGGCGGCAAAGAGGTCATAGAAAGCAGACGCAGCCCTTTTGTTTTAGCTAAAACCTGCTCAAGTAACTGCGGCATCGCAGCGGGCGTGACTAACGCTTGCAGCTGCGTTGTAAGAGATTCATCAAGCTGCAGATTTTGCGCTTGCAAGTGCGACAGCTTATTTTGCAACTCAATGTCGAGGTTCTCTTGTAGACGCTGCTGCGCATTACGATTTTTACTCTGCAGCGCGCTTAGTTCGCGATCGGCTCTGATCTGCTGTCTTGTGATCTGCTGTTTTTCTGCAAGCAATAGCTTTAACTGTAAAAACCACAGCAATAACACAAGCACTACGCCAATCACGCAGGCGAGAAAAATCCGCTCACAGCGGCCTAATGCGTCAAATTTTGCCTCTATCTTCGACGGCGCACTCATCACCGGCCTCTCCTTTTACGCTGTGAAAGTAATTTAAAGTGCGCAACATTTTTTTCATCATAAGTTAGCTCAAGCTGCTCAAATTGACGCTTTGCCAGCGCAGGCTGATCAGCAAAGCGATCCACCCAAGCCGGCACCGACTGCGCATTTTTAGCCAAGCCATAAAGATCCAAGTAAGCGCCATCAATCACTAACGAGCGCAAGGAAATACTGCTATCGGCAAGCTGCGAAAGTCCCGCGAGAGTCTGCGAAAAACTGTACTCATTGACAGATTTAAACCGAGCCATGGCTTGTAGCAGTCCTTGCTTTTGCTCAACTTGAGCGCTGTTTTGCTTCACAGCTTCCACTAAAAACGCCGCAGGGCGATGTTTAGCAAGCTGCGCGGTTAGCTGCGCGCTTTCATCTTTTGCCCGCTGCAATTGACCGCGCGTGACTTTAAGTGCGCTTTGCAACTGATGCGACTGCCAGCAAAGCAGCGCAGAAAAGCCAGCGCCGCACGCTAAAATAAATAGCGCTGCAGACTTGATGCGACGAAAGGTCACTTTAGGTTTTTTAGGGATGAGATCGCTATGGAATAAGTTAATTAGCGGATCATGATCGGGCTGCAAAGCCGCAAGCGCAATTTGCTCGTGATACTTTCCTTTTTCAAACAAAGACTTCGTACGCACAGGCAAGCTTAAGCGCCCGTTGAGCAGCACCGCGAGCTGATGATCACGCAGATCAAGGATATTGACGATCACCGCATCAAAGGTGAACTGCTGCACCTGCGCGCTAAGATAATCCAACGTCCGCTGCAGCTGCGCGACTATTTCAGCCGCCTGCACTAGCAGCTCAGCTTCGCTGATCAAAGTCAGATCCGACGCTAGCACCGTCCACTCAAAGCAAAATTTACCTTGACAATAAGCGGTCAAAAGCAGCGTCTGCGAATCGCGGCGCGTCAATACCAGCTGCGAGCGTTGCAAATGAGTCCACTGGCGCAGCGCTATCGATTCGGTGCTCACAAAGATAGGGCAATTGCGTTGTAACAAAAGCTCAATCAGCGGCCAAATCGCGCTTTTTTGGCACACGAATGCCAAAAAGCGTTCAGAAAAAGGCAGCGAAAAACCATCGACAATCATGTCATCGATTGGCAATTTCACGTGCTCGCGCACCAAAAATGGCAAAGCTAAGTGCTTGTCTGCACTATTAATGCTGGGCTGATCTATTAATACACTTTGATATAATTGCGCGCTTAATACAATTTGGATTTTATTCTTTTTTATTTCGTATTTTTTTATTAAATCACATGCTGTTAACCACGGGGATGTTAAAACCGATGCGCTTTCAAACGCATAACCACGCTTATTTTTTACCGCCAGCGAAACAACTGTATTAGAAATAAAAAGACTGACCAAATCCGCTTTGTTTACCGAAGTGATCTGTGTTAAAAATGAAGAACTGCTCATTTTTGCACTATATTTTTTCTATTTATAGAGGGGACAATACAGCATATCTTAATGTAAAAATAGCCCTGATTTACAAAGAGTTAAGACAAATTGTGCCTGAACAAAATCATTACAAAACAAGTTGAATAACCGTGACTTTGATTGATAAATAAAACGTATATTTCATGCAAAAATAATTGTTGTAACTTCTTAATTAAATTATTCTTAGTGTAACAATGAGTTATCCTGTATTAGGAAA
>JBOFXO010000194.1:0-2296 GCA_051654185.1 Vibrionaceae bacterium
TAAGGGGCAGATGACGATCACACTTATTTCAGAAAAAAATGATAGATATCAAGGTATTGTTTCAATTGAACATGACACTCTGCAAGCGTGCCTTGAAGAGTATTTTGAGCGCTCAGAGCAGCTAAAAACTAAGCTGTGGCTGCGCGCTAGCACAATTGATGGTAAGGCTGTTGCAGCCGGCATGCTGCTACAAGTTTTGCCTGAAAATGGTTGCGAAAACAATGAGTTCGAGCATTTGGTGCAGTTAACTCAAACCATTAAAGATGAAGAGCTGTTTACTTTAGATGCTAATACGCTGCTGTATCGTCTTTATCATCAAGAGCAAGTGAAATTGTTTGAGCCTGCGCCGGTGAGTTACGCTTGCACCTGCTCTTATGAGCGAAGTGCGCTTGCGCTGCAAGCGATTGGCCAAAGCGAAGTGGCTGCCATGCAACAAGAAGATGGCTCTTTAACCATGGACTGCGATTATTGTGGGAAAGCGTATCGCTTTGAGCCGCTGCAGCTAAAAGAGATTTTTGCACCGGTTATAAGCAAAACGCTGCATTAATTTTGCATTTGTAAATAGCATAAAGGTCTTGTAAAGCAAGACCTTTTTTATTGCGTGCCGCAGCAACTCTTGCCTTTTAAGCCTAAGTAAAGCTCGCTTTTTTAGCAGTTAATGTTTGCAATAACGGTTTCACGCTTATCAATGTGTATAAAAAGATTTATTTGTGGGGGGGATTATTGTAGTTTTAGCGCCAATTTTAAAAAACGGCGTGAAAGGCAACATGAGTGATAAATTGGCTAAAGCCGCGCACCAGCTAGACGTAACAGGGCTGCGCTGTCCTGAGCCTGTAATGATGGTGCGAAAGGCTATTCGCGATATTGAAGATGGTGAAACCTTGCAGGTGATAGCCGATGATCCGGCGACAATTCGTGATATTCCAAGCTTTTGCCGTTTTATGGATCATGAGCTGTTAGCGCAGCAGTCAGAGCGTGCGCCTTACTGCTACTTGATCTGCAAAGGCACAACAAAACCGACAGCATAGCTGCTGCAGCACCTTGTTTTTTCGCTAAAAAAGCACGTATTTTTTCTGCTACGTGGCGCGACGCTGAAATTCGCATCTTAACAACGTTTGAGTATAATCGTAGCTTCATTATCGCAGACGATCGCACGTATTTTATGATGCAAAAATTTAATGTGAAAACTTTTCAGGGCATGATCCTCGCGCTGCAAGATTATTGGGCCGAGCAAGGTTGTACCATTGTTCAGCCGCTAGATATGGAAGTTGGGGCTGGTACGTCGCACCCAATGACCTGCCTGCGAGCTCTTGGCCCTGAGCCAATTGCTACCGCTTATGTGCAGCCTTCGCGCCGCCCAACCGATGGCCGCTACGGCGAAAATCCTAACCGTTTGCAACATTATTATCAGTTTCAAACCATTCTTAAGCCTTCTCCTGACAACATTCAAGAGCTCTATTTGGACTCGCTGCGTGTTTTAGGCATCGATCCTTGTGTGCACGATATCCGTTTTGTTGAAGATAACTGGGAAAACCCGACGCTGGGCGCTTGGGGCTTGGGTTGGGAAGTGTGGCTGAACGGCATGGAGGTCACGCAGTTTACCTATTTTCAACAAGTTGGTGGTCTTGAATGCAAACCTGTAACAGGTGAGATCACTTACGGGCTTGAGCGTTTAGCGATGTACATTCAAGGCGTTGATTCTGTTTATGATTTAGTTTGGACTGACGGCCAATTTGGCAAAGTGACCTACGGTGACATTTTCCATCAAAATGAGGTTGAGCAGTCTACTTATAACTTTGAACACGCCGATGTAGACTTTTTATTCACCTTTTTTGATCAGTGCGAGAAAGAAAGTAACGCATTGTTACAACTAGAAAAACCACTGCCTTTGCCAGCTTACGAGCGCATTTTAAAAGCGGCGCATGCTTTTAACTTACTTGATGCGCGAAAAGCCATCTCGGTCACTGAGCGACAAAATTACATTTTGCGGATCAGAAACCTAACTAAAGCCGTCGCACAGGCGTACTACGCATCGCGCGAAGCGCTAGGTTTTCCAATGTTAAAAGTGCAACCTGTAGCGGCCGCTACACAGCTTGGGGACAATTAATATGGCGAAGAATTTTTTAGTTGAGCTTGGCTGTGAAGAGCTGCCTCCTAAGCAGCTGCGCATTTTAGCGCAGGCTTTTGCCGACAATTTTGCAAAAGAGTTAACTCAGGCACGGTTAAGCTTTGACGCGGTGACTTGGCATGCAACGCCGCGCCGTCTGGCGCTTTGTGTAAGCGCATTGGCAGAAAG
>JBOFXO010000195.1:0-2071 GCA_051654185.1 Vibrionaceae bacterium
ACTAAGGTTGAGCGCGCATGCAGTAAAAAGATCAGGCAAACTAGGCCGACCACCAGCATCTCTTCTAAAACCTTATAAAAAAGGTTATCGACGGCGCTTTCAATTAGCTGCGATCGGTCGTAAACCGCGACCACTTCCACGCCATCAGGCAGGCCTGCTTGAAGCTTTTGCAACTTTTCTTTGACAGCATTGATGGTATTTAGCGCATTTTCGCCATGACGCATGACAATGATACCGCCAACCACTTCGCCCTCGCCATCAAGCTCGGCAATTCCGCGTCTTGCGGTCGGGCCAATGCGCACTGTTGCTATGTCTTTAAGCATCAGCGGCGTGCCTGAGTCGCTCACAATTCCTAGTGGAATGGTATTAAAATCGGCCAAAGACTGGCGATAGCCTTTTGCGCGTACCATGTATTCAGCTTCTGCCATTTCCACAACTGAGCCGCCTACTTCTGCGTTAGTGCGGGTAATGGCGTCTTTCACGTGGGAGAGCGAGAGTTTATAGAGCGCGAGTTTGTCAGGATCGAGCACAATTTGATACGCCCGCGCCATGCCGCCAAGCGAAGCGACCTCCGCCACACCAGGTACGCTTTGCAGCTCAAGTTTTAAATACCAATCTTGCAAACTTTTTAGCATGGCTAAATCGTGTTTGCCGCTTCTATCAACCAAGGCATATTGGTAGATCCAGCCAACGCTTGAGGCATCTGGCCCTAACGTTGGTTTTGCCCCTTCGGGAAGCTTACTTGATACTTGGTTTAAATATTCTAAAACGCGCGAGCGCGCCCAATAAATGTCGGTACCATCTTCAAAAATAACGTAGACGTAAGAGTGGCCAAAGGCTGAAAATCCACGCACGCTTTTGGCTTTAGGTACCGCGAGCAGCGCTGTTGAGAGTGGATAGGTGACTTGCTGCTCGACTAAAGTCGGCGCTTGCCCTGCAAAATCGGTTTTGATGATCACTTGTACGTCGGAGAGATCGGGTAAGGCGTCCAGCGGCGTTTTTTTAAGCTCTAAGATCCCCCAAGCGGTGACAAGGGCGCTAAACAGCAGCACCAGCAGGCGCTGTCGCAGGCAAAAAGAAATAATGCTAGTGAGCATGATCATGCTCCTGTGGCGCTTTTGCGCGCGTTAATCGCAGCAAGCTCGCTTTAAGGCTTGCTTCTGAGTCAAGTAAAAATTGGCCAGAAATAACCACCTTTTCATCAGCTTCAATGCCCTTGGTGATCTGCGCTTTATTTTGGCTGATCAGGCCAACTGTGACGTTTTTTGCGACAAAACTGCCATCTTCTTTTTGAATAATAAGCCGATTTTCTTTGCCGGTTTGGATCAAAGCCTCTTGCGGGACGGTTAAAACATTACGTAACGCGCCGCCAAACAGTGCCACATTTACCAAACTTTTCGGGCGCAAATGTGTAGTGATATTAGGGATGTTAATGCGCACTTTTAAACTGCGTGTGACAGGATCAAGCTCAGGGTAGATGTAATCAATTTTGCCTTGCACGTTGTGCAGATCATGGGCTGCGAGGGAGATTTCGGCTTGCTGACCGAGCGTGATCCAGCTTTGGTCACTTTCAAAAACATCAGCGATCACCCACACATTAGAGAGATCGACCAGTGATAAGATCTGTGTCTGCGGCTGAATGTACATCCCTTCACGCACATTAAGCGCTGCGATCACCCCGTCTTCTGGGGCAAAAAACGGCACTTTATGCAGTTTTTGTCCTGATTTAGCTAACTGCGCAATTTGTTGTTTACTGATCCCAAGTAGCGCTAAACGTTGGGCGGCGCTATCCACCAGTTTTTTATAATCTCTATTGCCGAAGGTTTGCGCCGTTTTTCGCGCCAGCAGATAGTCATCTTGCGCGGTGATAAGCTCAGGCGAGTAGAGCTCATACAAAAGCTGACCTTTTTTGACCTTTTCGCCAGCGCTATAGACGTTAAGTTTTTCAATCCAGCCACTGACACGCGCATGTAAATTTATCAGCTTGCTTTGATCGTATTCCACTTGGCCAATGGTGCGAGTGTATTTCCATAGCGTGCCCAGTTTTGCTTGCGCGGTGCGTATCGCAAGC
>JBOFXO010000196.1:0-3697 GCA_051654185.1 Vibrionaceae bacterium
AACGAAGATTACATTTTTAGCGATGGCACAGGCGAAATTCGCGTTGAAATCGATCACGATGATTGGCGTGGTGTGCAAGTGACACCTAAAACGAAATTGACCATAGTTGGCGAATTAGATCGCAACATTTCAGGCATGAAAGTCGATGTTGATACGGTTTTTCTCGCACAATAGCTCAATGTGAGTGGGCTTACGTTAGCGTATTAATGGCAGAAGATAATCCCTCGTTTTGATAACGAGGGGTTATTTTTTTGCTAAAATTTAGCAACATTTAAATGTTTTATGATTAATACATTGTTAATAATGGCGATTTTCCTTGCACAATGGTCAACCATTTAGTTGGGCAATTTTTGCGGATCTGTGCTAATTTGTCGCATTGGATAAAAAGAGAGTCCTACCTTGATAGATCTGCATAGTCATACTACCGCGTCAGATGGTAAACTTGCCCCCGATGAGCTGGTTCGACGCGCAGTGCAACACAACGTGCACATGCTTGCCATCACAGATCATGACACAGTGGCAGGCCTTGCCCTTGCTGCGAAAAGTATTGCTTGTGAGCAGCTCTCCCTGCAGCTAGTTAATGGCATAGAAATTTCTACTTGCTGGGAAAATAAAGACATTCATGTTGTGGGGCTAAACATCGATCCTGAGCATCCTAGCTTGCAATCGCTTATCGCAAAACAAACACTGCTACGCAATGAACGCGCCGCATTAATTTCGCATCGGCTTGCTAAAGTGCGGATCACAGGTGCCCTTGAAGGCGCGCAGCAACTTGCGGGTGATGGGCAGCTTACGCGCGCGCATTTTGCGCGCTGGTTGGTTGAAAGCGGTGTGGTTTCCAATGCGCAAAAGGCATTTAAGCGCTATTTAGCACGAGGAAACGCAGGTTACGTGCCGCCAAACTGGTGCTCTATCGAAGACGCTGTGCAGACTATTCATCATGCCGGTGGGGAAGCTGTACTTGCGCACCCGCTGCATTATAAATTGACGACCAAATGGCTAAAACGATTGCTGCAATATTTTGCTGATGCAGGCGGTGATGCGATGGAAGTCTCTTTTTCCCAGCAGTCTGAGCAAGATCGCCAAATGCTGGCTTCACTTGCTACACATTTTCAGTTACTGAGTTCACAAGGCTCGGATTTTCATTATCCAAAACCGTGGGTTGAACTAGGGCGCCACCTCCATCTGCCAAAAGAGTGTGTGCCGATTTGGTCAAAATGGAACACGAATGCTGTGGAGTAGATATGAGTCAATTTTTTATTATCCATCCGGAAAATCCACAAAAACGCTTTATTAATCAAGCTGTTGATTTGATAAAACAGGGTGGATTAGTTGTTTATCCAACCGATTCTGGCTATGCATTGGGTTGCCAAATTGCCAATAAATCTGCATTAGAGCGCATCTGTCAGATCAGAAAATTAGATGAAAAACATAATTTTACGCTGATGTGCCGAGATTTATCAGAATTGTCTTTATACGCAAAAGTAGATAATAGCGCGTTTCGCATTATTCGTAATAATACGCCAGGGCGTTTTACTTTTATTTTAAAAGCAACCAAAGAGGCGCCGCGCAGGATTGTTAACGATAAGCGCAAAACAGTGGGCTTACGCGTGCCTGATAATGCAATAGCGCTAGCGCTGCTTGAAGCTCTTGGTGAACCATTGCTATCGACTTCGCTGATCTTGCCAAAACAAGACGTGGCTGAATCCGATCCTTATGAAATTCAAGAAAAGTTAAACAACATGGTTGATTGTATCATCCATGGTGGAAATTTAGGGCAAAGCCCGACCACTGTAATTGATCTCAGCGAGGGAAATCCTGTCGTTATTCGTCAAGGAAGTGGTGATAGTTCTATTTTTGAGTAAGCCCGATTGGGCATTAATTGATGCGCCCAGCGCAAAATTCAAACCGTTAGCGACGTCTGTGAAGGCGACAAGGTGTTCAAATGAGTGAAAAATTACAAAAAATTCTGGCGCGATCTGGCGTGGGATCTCGACGTGAAATCGAAACCATGATCCAAGAAGGTCGGGTGAGCGTCAATGGTGCGGTGGCAAAACTTGGCGACCGGCTGCATGATCTTAGCGTCAACGTGCGCATTGACGGCCACCGTGTGCAGCTGGCATCGAGCAGCGAAATGGTGTGCCGCGTGCTGGCTTATCATAAGCCGGAAGGTGAGCTGTGTACGCGCCGTGATCCCGAAGGGCGCCGCACCGTTTTTGACCGCTTACCACGGCTTAAAGATTCACGCTGGGTGGCGATCGGCCGCCTTGATGCTAATACCTCAGGACTGTTACTTTTTACTACAGATGGCGAGCTTGCTAACCGGCTGATGCATCCAAGTCGGCAAATTCAGCGCGAATACATGGTGCGCATTTTTGGCGAAGTCACTGAAGAGATGGTTAAAAACTTGGTCAAAGGCGTTAAGCTTGAAGATGGCGAAGCGCGTTTTGAAGATGTGATGCATGCTGGCGGTGAAGGCGTTAACTCAACGTTTTACGTTGTGATCACCGAAGGACGTAACCGTGAAGTGCGCCGTTTGTGGGAAAGCCAAGGCGTCACAGTCAGCCGTCTAAAACGTGTGCGTTATGGCAATATCCATTTGACCAAAAGTTTACCTAAAGGCGGCTGGATGGAGCTTGAGCTTAAAGAAGTGAACTATTTGCGCGAACTCGTTGACCTTAAAGGTGAAAGAGAAACGTTTGTGACTCCTGAAGCTAAAAAACGTATGGCGCACAGTAAAAAAATTCGCCGTGCCGTACGCCGCTTTGAAGATAGAAATGAGCCGAGCACTAAAAGTGGTAGTTTGGTCGCGGGAGCAAATCCTACGCCTGCAAGAAAACCGCATACCGGCAAGCTGACAAACAAGCACATTGTAAATAAAATTAAATCGTTACCAAGAACACGTGCTTAAAAATAAAAAAGAGGCCAAAGGCCTCTTTTTTTATTGCATGAAATTAGGTTATGCGGTGATTATTAGCTGATTCTTCGTAAAGGATGGTAGACAGAAAATTTTTCGCATCGTCTAAAGAGTTTTGTGAGATCAGCCACTGTTTTTGTTTGTTTGTTAGCGGGACTATTTCTAACCAACGTTGGCAAACCCAGCGCAGCTCACTAAAATTAGCTGCATCGCCAAACTGTTTGATATGCTCTGGGTAATGAGAAAAAAGGGCTTTTAATGCAACGCCGAGCTCATTTGCCTGCTCGTGGTTATCTGGCCAATCCGGTAATACGCTAATATAACCGACCCACAAATTATCTTCTTCTTCTTGTAAAATGTGGTGGATGTGCACTCTTGCTGTCGCTTTGACCGTTATTCCAAGAAATCCATCAGGCAGCAATTCAAAATCGATGATCTCCACTTGTGTTCCATAAGCGCAGATATTGTCGCCGTCTTTCATTGCAAGCACAAAGCCTGTTTTGTCCTGCAAAGCTTGCTTAACTAAGCGAATGTAGCGATTTTCCCAAACGCGTAACTTAGTTATACCGCCCGGTAATAACAGTATAGGAACGGTAAATAAGCCCATACGCATATTACCCCCTTACGCCTTAAAGAAATTGATTTACTTTATCCTAGAGAAAATAAGTAATAAAAAATGTTGCAGAATTGATTTTCTCAAAAAAAGAGTGCTTATTTAGCTTAATATTTTGATTTTCAAAAAATAAAAAACAGTTGTTGCACTTTTGCTTTTAAATAAAA
>JBOFXO010000197.1:0-1103 GCA_051654185.1 Vibrionaceae bacterium
GCCGACAGTGATGGCATTTTACCTTTAAGTGCTGAGAGCTGGTTTGCAGGTGACGTTGCGACACGTATCGAAAGCTTTATCCGCACCGTGTGGGGCGCTGAGCATTTTGAAGAAAACATGCAATTTATTGCAGACTGCCTATCACTTGCCGCCATTAAGCCTGTGAAAAAAGGCGGTGAAACATCGCGCGAAACCCTGCGCCGCTATCTCACAACACAGTTTTACAAAGATCACCTCAAAACCTACAAAAAACGCCCAATTTACTGGCTATTTAGCTCCGGCAAAGAAAAAGCCTTTGAATGCTTGGTCTACCTGCATCGCTATAACGAAGCAACGCTTTCGCGCATGCGTACCGAATACGTAGTGCCGCTGCTTGGCAAATATGACGCGCAGGCGCAGCAACTAGAAAAGCAAATAGAAACAGCCGATTCAACGAGCGATAGCAACCGCTTCAAAAAAGAGCTGGCGGCGCTAAGCAAAAAACAAAACGAACTGAGCAAGTTTGACGACAAGCTCAAACACTATGCCGACATGCGTATTGCGCTAGATCTTGATGATGGCGTGAAAGTGAATTATGGCAAGTTTGGTGATTTGCTAGCAGATGTAAAAGCGGTAACAGGCTCCGGAGAGTAATTGATGCAAATTAATGAGTTAGCCCAAGGTCTTGCAGCAAAATTAGCGCAAAACCGGATTGTTTTTTGGCACGATCCAGAGCACAGCTTTGCTGAAGAGTTTGAGTCTTTAGCTGCTTCTTTAATCGAGCAGAACAACCGCGAGCAAGCAAGTTTACCCAGCGATCTTGTTATTTTAAATATGAGCAAGCAATCAATGCTGGCGGTAAAACGCCGCATTGAACTTGATGAAAAAGAAAAACAATTTTTACTCTATTTTCCCTGCGCCGAACCAGATCATGAAAACGACTGGCTATTAGATATGCGACTGTATAGCGGGGATTTTTTTGCCGATCACAGCTCGATTTTGCTCCATGAATTAGGGATCCAGCAAATGTCGCTGCGCTCTTACATTAACAAGCGCCTAGCATTTTTTGCTAATAAACAACGCCTTACAAGTTTTAAAAAATGGATCGTTGAGGACGAAAATGA
>JBOFXO010000198.1:0-1246 GCA_051654185.1 Vibrionaceae bacterium
GTTGTTCTATTTGTTTAAATTTTGGCTTTAATTTACACCATCAATCAGTTGTATTAGGTGTATTGCGTTTTGTTTAGCTACACACCACCGTGTCTTTGGCAGAGCTGGCTTGGCATATATTTTACTTGCCCATCGGCCAATTTACATTCAACAGGAGGACCTACTTTGTAGTCTGATTGGTTTGCGCTAGCATTTGCAGTAGTTGCGGCATGTGATACACCGACAAAGGCTACCAAGCTAAATAATGCAGCCCCGATAACGCTTTTTTTCATTTGATAGCTCCTATTTAGTTGACCTGTATTTGAGAATTGCTGTGTTGATTGAATTCTAGAAAAGTATTGAAAGAAAAAGTAAGTACTCGCTTTTTTTCTTGCAAAAAATACATGGATCTTTGTAATGAGGCGTTTTATATAGGTTATAGGGATTTTGGAAAGCTCAACAGCGCGTTGTAGCAATTGTATTGATAGAATGCATCATCTGCACCTTACACAAATTTCGGTATACAATACACCCTTTTTGACGGTTACAAGCTTTTTTCGCAGCTGATTATGACGCGAAGTAGCCTGTCACAGAGTGAACATGGAAAATAAAGTATGAAAGTAAAAACGCGTTTTGCCCCAAGCCCGACGGGATTTTTGCATGTTGGTGGCGCGCGAACGGCGCTCTATTCTTGGTTATTTGCAAGGCATGCGGGTGGCGAGTTTATTTTGCGCATTGAAGACACCGATCTTGAGCGCTCAACCCAAGAAGCTATCGACGCTATTTTAGAAAGTATGCAGTGGCTTGGGCTAAATTGGGACGAGGGCCCTTATTACCAAACCAAACGTTTTGATCGCTATAACCAAGTTATTGATGAGCTTTTAGCTAAAGATCTGGCATATAAATGCTACGCGCCCAAAGAGTTGCTTGATGAGATCCGTGAGCAGCAGATGGCCGCTGGCCTTAAGCCGCGTTACGATGCCGAGCATCCACAAATTATGGCGGCTAATGCTGCTGCGGGCGATGAAGAGCCTTATTGTATTCGTTTTCGTAATCCAAAACATGGCTCTGTGGTGTTTGTTGACCATATTCGCGGCAGAATTGAGATTGCAAACAGCGAGCTTGATGATCTTGTGATCCGCCGCAGCGATGGCACGCCCACGTACAATTTTTGTGTGGTGGTTGATGATTGGGATATGGGGATCACGCATGTGATCCGTGGTGAGGATCATATCAACAATACGCCACGCCAAATTAATATTTATCA
>JBOFXO010000199.1:0-2579 GCA_051654185.1 Vibrionaceae bacterium
TTGGTTGAAAAATTTGCAGGCTACGGGTTTAACAAATCGCACTCGGCGGCCTATGCGCTGGTTTCTTATCAAACCTTGTGGCTTAAAACCCATTATCCGGCGCAGTTTATGGCGGCGGTGATGAGCGCCGATATGGACAATACCGACAAAATTATCGGTCTTGTTGAAGAGTGTCGCCATATGAAATTGTCGATTTTGCCACCGGATGTCAATAGCGGGCTGTACCGTTTTAATGTCAATGAGAATGGCGAAATCGTATATGGTATTGGCGCGGTGAAAGGCGTTGGTGAGGCGCCGGTTGAGGCGATCATTGCCGCGCGCCAAGAGGGCGGCGTTTTTCGCGATCTCTTTGATTTTTGTGCGCGTATCGATCTTAAAAAAGCCAACAAGCGTGTGCTTGAAAAACTTATCCAAGCCGGCGCACTCGACAAGCTTGGCCCTCATCGCGCAGCGCTTATTGCCTCTCTCGATGAAGCTATCCGCTCGGCAAGTCAGTTTCATCAGGCGCAGCATGCCGGTCAAGCAGATATGTTTGGCGTGTTGACCGACTCTGTGGTCGCAGTTGAGCACAAATATAATCAAGTTGCACCGTGGCCGGAAAAGATGCGTCTTGAAGGCGAGCGCGAAACTTTAGGCTTGTATTTGACGGGCCATCCTATCAACAGTTATGTTAGGGAGTTAAAGCGTTACACAACGTGGCGGCTTAATGAGGCGCAGCCAACGCGGCGTGATAGCGTAGCGACTGTTGCAGGGCTTGTGCTTGCCGTGCGCACCATGACAACCAAACGCGGCTCTAAAATTGGCTTTGTTACGCTCGATGATAGATCGGGGCGTATTGAAGTGATGCTGTTTGCTGAGGCGCTCGAAAATTACATTGATCTTGTTGAAAAAGATAAAATTTTGATTGTTTGCGGCCCCGTTAGCACAGATGATTTTAACGGTGGGCTTAAAATGCTAGCTCGTGAAGTGTTTACACTGCCGCAGATGCGTGCCAAGCATGCTCGCGCACTTGCAGTTTCTATAAGCCAAGAGCTCATTGAATGTCATCAGGGATGCGAGCGATTTTTTGCGAAATTGAGTGAGATCTTGCAGCCTCATAGTCGTGGTCAAGTTCCTGTCAATATTTACTACCAGCGAGAAAACGCGCGCGCCAAGCTTGTGCTTGATGAAGCTTGGCAAGTGACGCTCGCCGATAATTTGCTGGATGATTTAGCCAGTTTGCTTGGTGAAACGCAGGTTGAGCTGGAATTTGACTAATGAGCCTTTTAAAAAATGGCATTATTTTAAATAGGATGTTTTGTTATGAGCCTTAATTTTCTTGAATTTGAGCAGCCTATTGCTGAGCTAGAGGCAAAAATTGAGTCGCTGCGTGCCATTTCTCGTCAAGGTGATAGCGCAGAAGCTGTTGATCTTGAAAAAGAAATTGCGCAGCTTGAGTTAAAAAGTACTGAGCTTACCAAAAAGATCTTTGGCTCGCTTGGTGCGTGGCAGGTAGCACAGCTTGCGCGTCACCCAAGCCGCCCTTATACGCTGGATTACGCCCATCATATTTTTACTGAGTTTGAAGAGCTTGCTGGCGATCGCGCTTTTGCTGATGATAAAGCGATTGTGGGCGGTTTAGCGCGCCTAGAGGGGCAGGCGGTGATGATCATTGGTCATCAAAAAGGGCGTCAGACGCGCGAAAAAGTGCAGCGTAATTTTGGTATGCCAAAGCCTGAAGGTTACCGTAAAGCGTTGCGGCTGATGAAAATGGCTGAGCGCTTTAAGCTGCCGGTGATCACCTTTATCGACACAGCTGGCGCTTATCCTGGTATTGATGCTGAGGAGCGCAGTCAGTCATTTGCGATCGCACAAAACTTAAAAGAGATGGCAGGGCTTAATGTGCCGATCATCTGTAATGTGGTAGGCGAGGGTGGTAGTGGCGGCGCACTGGCTATTGGTGTGGGCGATTATGTCAACATGCTCGAATATTCGACTTATTCAGTGATCTCTCCGGAAGGTTGTGCCTCGATTTTGTGGCGTGATTCGACTAAAGCTGCGCAAGCGGCAGAAGCGATGGGAATGACGGCGCCGCGTTTAAAAGAGCTTGGGCTGATCGATACCATTATCAGCGAGCCTATGGGCGGCGCGCACCGCGACGTACAGCAAATGGCTGATAATATTAAGGCTATTTTGCTTGAGCAGCTTGCCGATCTGCAGTGTCTTGATAAACATTCGCTGCGAGAGCGTCGCTATCAGCGTTTGTTAAGTTACGGCTACTGCGAATAAACGCGCGAGCAAGTTTATCTGTTTAAAAAGAGCCGCAGGCTCTTTTTTTATAGGCTGCGCTGGCTCAAAATTGCTAGCTTATTGATTTTTTAATTGATTTTTTAAAGGAAAAGAAGCGTTATGTTGTACAGCCATTTTGCACAGGTGCTAAGCCAGTACACAGCTGCGCCAAGCCATATTGTTTTAGCGTTAAGCGGTGGCATGGATTCGCGCGTGCTTTTAGATCTGCTGGCGACGTATCGCGATCTGCATCCGCAGCACACTTATTTAGCGGTGCATGTTCACCATGGGATCAGTGAAAATGCCGACAG
>JBOFXO010000200.1:0-1618 GCA_051654185.1 Vibrionaceae bacterium
TTCGAAAAAGAGAAAATCGGCACAACAGCGCAAGCTTGCAAGATCTTATCTTAGGGTTTAGGAACGTTACAACTCAGCTTCAGACGCAAAGTAGGCGGAGTGACTTAAGCGTAAGCACCTCTATACCGTCAAGTGCACCAAACTTTGATGAAACCGTACAAAACGTAATGGAAGCCCAGATGTTAGCTTTCGATACAGCAAGAGCCAACATTGCAGCTACCTGCGAGCAATTTCAGCAGCCACTGCCACATCAGCCCATTAGCAGACAAGCAGCAGCCGCTCAGGCAGTGGTGCGCCGGCGAGGCTTGCTGCATTTAGCAAAACTACAAGTGGATCTTGCGCTAACTTTTTTACAAAAACATGACAATGAGGCTGCCGAGCTTTTCAATGTAGATTTTAAAACTTCATTTATTCTTAGCCGCACGCGCCTCAAGTTTATGAAAGCTCTCAAGGATGCAAGAGAGCATGTTGAAGAACACAGTGCTTGGCTTGCAGTTGAAGAGGAAGACGTAGGATACATTGTCCCTCATACTGATTTTACGCTATTAGGTATGCAGCCTGTACAAACAAGTACGGTAGCACAAGCAAGCACCGAGGCTGCCGCCGCTAGCGTCTCGCAAAGAGAAAGCAGCCCGCCTGTGCGCCCTAGTACAAGCGCCGAAGGGGTAGCGCAAAAATCACCCATTACCACACGCGCTGATGAACTATTTCAATTACAAACAGGGCAAAAGAAAGCTTATGCGGCATCTATGCTGTTTCGTATTAATCCTATTTCAAGGCAAACGAGCAGGACTTTATCTTGCATAAATGAGCGATTAAATACGCAAAACACGCTGCCAGGAAGCCCAAGCTCTAGGCGCAATATGATGTTGCATCTGCACAATATAATGAACCGGCAATTACTAAAAGAAATACCGACGGATCAAAAACAGCTAAACAACTTCTTTTTGGCTCCTAATGCCTTAAGCGGATTATCAGGGCTGTCAATCGTGCAAATGCTTACCGCGGCGCTGCGTGCATCAGCTTCGCCGGCGATAAGAGCCAAGATAGAAGAAATATTAAGCTCACATACTGTTAATCAGGTGCCGCTCGTTCGATTACTTGATCGTACGCATGAAAGCTTTGTGCCATCAAATAACGCGTTAGCCTTGTTCGACAGCCCCGTAGCAGCTACAGCAAGCACACATCTAAAAGCATTTGTGCAGCCGGTACTTGAGATTTGTAAGCTGGCGCTGAGCGAGCTGCAGATCCCAGAGAGCGCAAGGTAATTATCGCGTACTGCTCTTCTTCCTTTTTAGCAAAAACATGCTTAGCTGGTGAACCGTACCGGTAAACTTATCCTTAAATCAGGGAAGAATTTCGGTGTGGGCGCCAAATAAGTATTAACATCAAAAATTGATCAAGTCCCCAGCAAATACGCTATATTTTATTTCACTTTTTCATGCAGATTTTTCCGCTATTATTCTTGCATATCTGCGTATTGCATTCGTTTATAGCATCTGGTTTAACGCTGTTTTCTGCCACCCCATATTCGTATAAAAATGCTGGCAAAAGAGTAAAACCGCTTGTTTGCATTTCACTAATTTTTTATGCAAACAAAGTGCAACGCTGTGCAGCA
>JBOFXO010000201.1:0-21251 GCA_051654185.1 Vibrionaceae bacterium
AACTTGCCACTCCTTTTGTTGCTCTTGTGTAAAGGTGTGCAGCAGGGGCTCATTAAAATGCGTTTCATTACGCGCTTGATAATGTTCTAAAAATGGTGCCTCTAACGTGTGCAGGCGAGTGCCTGCTTGCGAGTAGTTGATGGCGCGCACATTAGCCGCGGTAAAAAAGGGTTTTTCTAGATCAGGGGCCACTTGCTTTTCAAGCGGCTTTTGATACGTAGAGGCTAGGTAGTAGCCGCTATAGCCGCTGATCCCAAGCAGTACAAGGTAGCCCAGTTTTTTAAGCTGCATCGCAAAGGGGCCTTGTTTTGAGCAGACGCTTGCAAGCAGCTATCTGCGCTATAAATTTGATCAATTGCAACCTCATTAAATCACTCCTGCCCGTAATAGATCATGCATGTTGAGCGCGCCAATCAATTTATTGTGCTCAACCACAAGCAGACCATTGATTTTTTTACTTTCCATCAGCTGTAGTCCTTCGGCGGCGAGCACTTGCGCGCCAATTGTTGCAGGATTTTTTCCCATGACATCGCCGATTGGGGTATTGTGGATATCAATGCGCTTATCCAGCGTGCGCCTAAGATCCCCGTCGGTGAAAATGCCACAAAGCTCGCCATTTTTTTCTACCACAGCGGTCATGCCAAGTCCTTTTTCGGAGATCTCTAGCAGCGCATCACGAATGGTACAGTCTGTAAAAACTTGAGGCAATGCATCACCTTTATGCATAACATCGCTAATGCGCAGCAGCAGCTTGCGCCCAAGCAGGCCACCAGGATGAGACAGTGCAAAATCGTCGGCGGTAAATCGGCGCGCTCGCATCAGCGCGACGGCGAGCGCATCTCCCATCACAAGTGTTGCTGTGCTGCTTGAGGTAGGAGCAAGCCCGATGGGGCAAGCTTCTTTAGGGACTTCGATACAAAGATTGACTTTTGCCAGCGTCGCGATGGTCGATTTTGGATTATTTGTCATGCTGATCAACGTGATATTGCGCCGCTTAAACACCGGCAGCAGCGTAGCGATTTCGCTCGCTTCGCCTGAGTTTGAGATAGCGAGGATTACATCATTTTTTTCAATCATGCCAAGATCGCCATGGCTTGCTTCGCCGGGGTGGACAAAAAATGCAGGCGTGCCCGTGCTTGCAAAGGTGGCTGCGATTTTTTTGCCGATATGGCCAGATTTACCCACGCCCATCACAACCACTTTTCCTTCTGCTGCCAAAATGATTTGGCAAGCTGTAGCAAAATCCTTGTCGATATAACGTTGTAAATGCTCAATAGCCTCTTTTTCAATTTGCAGTGTTTCTATGCCGGCTTGGCAAAAGTCAAAATTATCTTTCATGTAAAGGCTCTTTAGGCGGTAGCAGAAAAAAACAAGTAGCTTTGATAGGCGATAAACCCTGCAAGCAACGCAGCGCCTTCAAATCGGTTTATGACTCGTTTTTTGCCAAAAGAGAACACAAAAAGCAACACTGAGAAGATTAGCATGATGTAAAAATCACGGTGCATCGCAAAAGGGCTAAGTTGCGCGGGATTGATCAGTGCTGGCAATCCCATCACAATCAAGATGTTAAAAATATTAGAGCCGATAATATTGCCAACCGCCATGTCATCTTCTTGCTTTAATACGCTCGCAACAGACGCGGCAAGCTCAGGCAAGCTTGTGCCAATGGCAATGATGGTAAGACCTATCACCAGATCGCTTAAACCAAAGGCTTTAGCGATGATCACCGCGTTTTCGATGATCAGGTTGGCGCTTAAAATCAAAAGCGTAAGACCTACGATGATCCAAAATGTGGCTTTGAGATTGCTGATTTTTTCTTCAGCGGCGATTTCGTTTACTGCACTTTGCGCAACAGAAGTTTGGGTATGTTGGTTTTCTAGCGAGGCGTTTTGGCTTAGCGCTGGCTGATTGTTTGCGCGCGCCCCTTTTAACATGATGAGACTAAATACGACAAACAGCGCGATCAAAATCATTCCTTCGACGCGGACTAGTTGGCTGTCCCATAAAATTGCGCCGCAGATAAGCGTTATCACCAACATCATCGGCAATTCTTTGCGAATAATGGTTGAATTAATAACAAGCGGGCGCAGTAGCGCGCTGCAGCCTATAATAAGCGCTATGTTGGTGATATTTGAGCCAAGCACATTGCCAACCGCAATGTCCGTTTTGCCATCAAATGCCGCAGAAGCTGAGACTACCATCTCTGGCGCTGAGCTGCCAAAAGCGATGATGGTCATGCCGATGATCAGCGGCGAGATGCCAAAGTTGCGCGCTACTGCTGATGAGCCATAGACCAGCTTGTCCGCGCTCCACATCAAAAGGGCGAGCCCTACAACTAAAAGAATGCTTGCTTGTAACATTTTTTTATTACCATTTATTAAAGTGGTGAGGTATAAAGAAGATCCTCATAGTGGCGGTTTAAGGCTAAAAAGTGAAGTGATCGCTTCATTTACAAGATAAAAATTACGCGCGGCTTTATACCGTTTTACTTTATGAGCAAAGGGCCTAATTCTTTATATTTCTATGAAAAATGACAAAAATTATTTAACAAAAGGAGTAGCGAAGGGGTCTTAGTTGTGATCTTATAGCGTGCCTCATCGTAATACCAATGAGGTAAGTTGCATAATTTACAAGCGGAGCATTTGTAGAAATGATGACTAACGCTAATTTAGTCAATGTTGAAAATCTAACGTTCTTACGTTCTGGGCGATACATTTTTAACGACGTGAATTTGACTGTTCCAAAAGGTAAAATCACTGCCATCATGGGGCCGTCTGGCATTGGTAAGACCACGCTGCTGCGTCTTATTGCTGGGCAACTAGCGCCTGAATCTGGCACTGTGCAGTTTGCTGGGGAGACCATCCATCAGCTGTCGCGCAGCAAGCTTTATCAAATTCGGCGACGTATGAGCATGCTGTTTCAATCGGGCGCTTTATTTACCGACATGACAGTGTTTGACAACGTAGCCTTCCCTTTGCGTGAACACACGCAGCTTTCTGAAGAACTTATCCGCACCATCGTCTTGTTAAAACTTGAGGCTGTTGGCCTGCGTGGCGCTGCAGGGCTTATGCCGAGCAGTTTGTCGGGTGGAATGGCACGACGCGCGGCGCTAGCGCGCTCCATTGCGCTAGATCCAGAACTTATCATGTACGATGAGCCATTTGTCGGCCAAGACCCTATCACGATGGGCGTGCTTGTGACGTTGATCAGCCATCTAAATAAAGCGCTGGGTCTGACATCGATTGTGGTTTCACACGATGTGCCTGAAGTGATGGGAATTGCCGATCTTGTCTATTTGCTTGTGAATGGCAAAGTGATAGCGAGCGGCTCGCCGCAGGAGCTACGCGATAACCCTGATGAGCAAGTTCAGCAGTTTTTGCAAGGAAATGCCGATGGTCCTTTGCCATTTCGCTATCCAGCCAAAGAGTTAGCTGAGGAGTTATTCACGTGAAAAAATGGGTTGAGCAACTAGGAAGCCAAGCGATGGCGATAGCCGGCACTTTTGGCCGCGCATCATTTTTGCTTGGTGGCGCTTTGATAAGTAAGCCACAGCCGAAAAAAATGTGGCCGCTGCTGCTCACACAGCTCTATTTTGTCGGTGTGCGTTCGCTTGCGATCATTTTAGTTTCGGGACTTTTTATTGGCATGGTATTAAGCCTGCAAGGTTATCTCGTGCTAGTTGATTTTGGCGCTGAAAGCTCGCTTGGGCAAATGGTGGCCTTATCGCTGCTGCGTGAGCTTGGGCCGGTTGTGACAGCGCTTTTGTTTGCAGGCCGCGCAGGCTCTGCGCTTACGGCTGAAATTGGTTTGATGAAAGCGACCGAGCAGCTATCAAGCCTTGAGCTGATGGCCGTTGATCCGCTGCGCCGTGTGATTGCGCCGCGATTTTGGGCTGGCACCATTTCTATGCCGCTGCTGGCGCTGATCTTTATGCTTGTTGGGATCTGGGGTGGACAGCTCGTTGGCGTGAACTGGAAAGGGATCGACCACGGCAGTTTTTGGTCGGTGATGCAATCGTCCATTGAGCTGGGTTACGATATTGGCCAGTCATTGGTAAAATGCATTGTATTTGCTATCACGGTCACTTGGATTGCTGTGTTTAATGGCTATGACGCCGTTCCGACTTCAGAAGGGATCAGCCGCGCCACGACTCGTACAGTGGTTCATTCTTCACTTGCAGTACTGGGATTAGATTTCATCTTAACTGCGCTTATGTTTGGGGGCTAATCGCTCATGAAACAAAATATTAAAACAGAAATGTGGGTAGGAAGCTTCGTGCTTGCTGGGCTGTTAGCTGCTGTGTTGTTGATATTTAAGGTAGCGGATGTTAACAGTTTTTCTTCTGCCGATGTTTATCGACTCAATGCGGAATTTGACAATATCGGTGGCTTAAAAGTACGCTCACCGGTCAAAATCGGCGGTGTTGTAGTAGGACGCGTGAGCAAAATTTCATTATCTGCGCCAAACTATGTACCAACAGTCGAGCTTGAAATCGAACGCAAATACGGCTTTTTTCCAGAGTCGAGCTCGGCATCTATTTTAACCGCCGGTATTTTAGGTGAGCAATACATTGGGATCCGCCCAGGATTTGTGGATGAAGATATTGAGCTATTGCAAGACGGTGGCTTATTGCAAGACACGCGCTCAGCAGTCGTGCTCGAAGATCTCATAGGACAATTTTTGTACAAAGTAGGCGACGATAAATCTAAGGAGTAGTTGCGTGATGAAAAAATGGCTTATTTCAGCAGTGACAGCAGGTTCTATTGCGCTAGCATCGTGGTCACAGCCGCTGCTTGCTGATAATAAAGATCCTTATCAGTTGATAAATCAAGTGGCTACAACAACGTTTGCTCGCTTGAAAAAAGACACGGCGCGCTATCAAGCAAACCCTGAGCTGCTGCGTGAAGTGGCAAAACAAGAAGTGCTGCCACACATTAACGTGCGTTACGCGGCATTAAGAGTGCTAGGGCCGCTTGCGGAAAAATCGTCTAAAGAAGAGCGCGAGCTATTTAACGCCGCATTTTCTAACTATCTGGTTGCGGCATACGCGCAAATTTTAACTGAGTACACTGATCAAAAAGTGACTGTTGAAAAGGCTAAGCCTATTCCTGCAGATCGCAATGTGGTTTCTGTGCGTGTTGATATCACCGATGCTGCGCGTGCCCCTATTCGTCTTGATTTTAAGCTGCGTAAAAACAGCAAAACAAACGAGTGGCAAGGGTACGACGTGCAAGCTGAAGGGGTAAGCATGCTCGAGACGAAGATCAGCGAGTGGCAGGGAGAGCTGCGTAAGAAGGGGATCAAGGCTGTTGCGAAACAGCTCGATGATCAAGCTAAGCAGCCTATTCAAAAGAAGAGTAAATAACGTGACAAGTGCCATCAAACTTGTTTTAGAAGATAAGGAAACTTATCAGCTAGTTGGAGAGCTTGACGCGCAAAGTGTGCCTCAATTTTGGCAAACTCGCGCGGATTGGCTTCCCCAGCAGCCGCAGATCACCTTGGATTTAGCCAAAGTGACGCGCGTTGACTCTGCCGGAATGGCGATGCTTTTGCACATGCAGCAGCAGCTAGCACAGCAAAAGCAGAGTGTGACGTTAAAAAACGTGCCACAGCAGCTTGATATGCTATTAGAGCTGCATAACGTGCGCGAAATGTTTCACTACTGATCTATATCCATCGCTCAATATAATAAGGCAACTTCGGTTGCCTTATTTTTTATGCGCCTTGCGCTGCTGCTTCATGTTATTTGACTGTTCATTTTGATAAGGTATGCTCCGTTTTATAGCGGGATAAGCAGATTAAGGGCGCTAAAATGCAAGCATCTGAAATAAAAAGTATTCTTGAAAACGCTTTGACTCTAGATGAGATCTACGTCGAAGGAGAGGCCGGTCACTTTACCGTTACCGTTGTTAGTAGCATGTTTGAAGGTATGTCACGTGTAAAACAGCAGCAGGCTATTTACGCCCCCTTGATGGAACAGATAAGATCGAATGCGATTCATGCTCTTACTATAAAGGCGTTGACCCCCATGGAGTGGGAACGCGATAAAAAACTAACACGATTGTAATTACGCCCGAGGAATTCATGCAAAAATTTAGAGTCCGTGGTGGAGATCCACTGCGAGGTCAAGTCACTATTTCTGGTGCAAAAAATGCGGCGTTACCCATTTTATTTGCGGCTTTGTTAGCAGAAGAACCCGTTGAAATTGCTAATGTTCCAAAATTGCGTGATATCGATACGACCATGCAGCTGTTAAGTCGTCTTGGTGCAAAAGTGTCGCGCAACGGCTCAGTGCATGTGGATGCAAGCCGCGTAGATCAATACTGTGCTCCTTATGATCTGGTGAAGACCATGCGCGCTTCAATTTGGGCACTTGGCCCTTTAGTGGCGCGTTTTGGTAAGGCAGAAGTCTCTCTTCCGGGTGGCTGCGCAATTGGCGCGCGTCCCGTTGATCTGCATATTAATGGTTTAGAGCAGCTGGGCGCTACTATCACGTTGACTGACGGTTACGTCAAAGCGCAGGTTGATGGACGTTTGCAAGGCGCGCATATCGTGATGGACAAAGTCAGCGTTGGCGCAACAGTGACCATTATGTCTGCTGCGACTTTGGCAACCGGTACCACAGTGATTGAAAATGCAGCGCGTGAGCCTGAAATTGTTGATTGTGCAAAATTTTTAAACGCGATTGGCGCAAAAATTAGCGGCGCAGGCTCAGATGTGATCACCATAGAAGGCGTTGATCGCCTTGGCGGTGGCTACCACGAAGTTATCGCCGATCGCATCGAAACCGGCACATTTTTGGTTGCAGCGGCCGTGTCTGGTGGCAAAGTGCGCTGCCAAAACACGTCGGCAAAACTGCTTGAAGCTGTGCTGGCTAAGCTTGAAGAAGCGGGCGCAAAAATTACCAGCGGTGATAATTGGATAGAGCTTGATATGACGGGCCGCACTTTAAAAGCGGTTAATGTGCGCACAGCGCCACACCCAGGCTTTCCAACCGACATGCAGGCGCAATTTACGCTACTTAACATGATCGCTAAAGGCACGGGTGTTATCACTGAGACGATTTTTGAAAATCGCTTCATGCATGTGCCAGAGCTGTTACGTATGGGCGCAAATGCTGAAATTGAAGGGCATACGGTGATTTGTCTTGATTGTGATGGGCTTAGTGGCACTGAAGTGATGGCGACCGACCTGCGTGCCTCAGCAAGCCTTGTGATCGCTGGTGCGATTGCTAAAGGCGAAACCATAGTCGACCGGATTTATCATATCGACCGTGGCTATGAAAAAATTGAAGCTAAATTGACTGAGCTTGGCGTGAAAATTGAGCGTTTTAGCACAGAAGAAGTTCACGAAAGCTGATTTTTTATGCAAATGAAAGTGCCATGCTGTCATGGCACTTTTAGCTAGCATGGCGCTAATTGTAACTCGGCTCTTCGGCAATGGTAACCAACACATCAATCGGTTTTCCTTTGCGCAGCACTTTAAATGGGATCTGTGTGCCTGGCCTTGTATCTGCAACAATATCAAGAATATAGCGAAAGTTTGGGATGGTATTACCGTTAATTTCGATGATGAGATCGTTAAGTTCGATACCCGCAGCTGAGGCTGGCCCATCTTTCACCACGTCTGTCACTAAAATACCACTAAGCTCTCCGGCCTTTAGCAAACGCGCCATCACCTGATTAATTTCACGCCCTTCCACGCCAAGATAGCCGCGGATCACGCGTCCATCGGCAATGAGTTTATTCATGATTTTGACTGTGAGCGCGTAAGGCACAGCAAAAGAAATACCATAAGTATCAATGTCTTGCTCTTGCTGAAATGAGGCGGTATTAATGCCAACTAACTCGCCCAGCGTATTAACGAGCGCGCCGCCTGAGTTGCCTTTGTTAACCGCAGCATCGGTTTGCAAAAAATCTTGGCGCTGATTAAAGCTCATGCCAGAGCGCCCAGTTGCGGAGATAATGCCAAAAGTTGTGGTTTGACCAAGGTTATAGGGGTTGCCAATCGCGAGCACTATGTCGCCAACAGCAGGCTGATATTGGGTTGGCAAAGGAATTTGCGGCAGATTGATGGCGTCAATTTTGATCACCGCAAGATCGGTTCTTAGATCTTTACCAACCAGCTGCGCGGTGTTGATCCGTCCATCTTGCAAGGCCACGATGATCTGATCAGCTTCTGCTACTACATGATAGTTAGTGACGATATAGCCTTGCGCATCCATGATAACGCCAGAGCCTAATCCTTCAGAATTGAGATAAAGACGATTTTCATCACTAAAATGACGTGAATAAATATTCACCACCGCAGGTGATGCGCGGCTGACGGCATAGTTGTACGAAAGCGGTGGCTGCGTAGTGTTAAAAGAAGAAGCTGCAGCAAAAAAGGGGCGCGGTGTGCGCAATGTTGGAAATGCAATTAAAAAAATTGCAGCCATAACAATTCCATAGCTGACAGAGCGTAGGAAAAACCCCATCTTTTTATTTCCTCTTTCATCTTAATTGGTATTAAGTAGTTTAAAATGCGGGTGAAGAATAGCATTTTAAAGTTGCAATGAGTAGGCAAGAGGAATGCATTCAGTTAATCAGCTGATAAATTAGAATAAAATTGACAAAGAAGCAGCGCATTACTCACAAGGCTAATAAATTAAGAGCATAAAAAGTTCAAAACGACAGAAAAAGGGCAGCCAAGTGAGGCTGCCTTTGTGCATAAAAGCGCAATTTAGCGAATAACTAAGTAAAGGTTAGTGTTACCACGTACCACTTGTAGCGCTAGAATGCTGTTTTTCGTCGCATTAATTTGCTTGCGCAGTTCATCAATGTTTTTGATAGAAACGCGGTTAAGCTCAATGATGATGTCATTTTCTTTCAGCCCGTAGCGCGCCGCAAGTGAGCCTTTTTGCACCTGATTGATGCGCACCCCTTGCAAGCCATCTTTGTTGTGGTTTTCTAGCGCCGCGCCGCTAAATGCTTTGTGCAGATTTTGTGCGTTGCTGATGGTTTGCGCCATCTCTTTGAGCGTCGCCATCACATCTAAGCTTTTACCATTGCGGATGAGGCTAAGTTTGACTGTTTTGCCAGCGCCAAGCACTGCAACTTTAGCGCGCAGCTCGCTAAAGCTGCGAATGCTTTTGCCATTGACTGCGGTGATTATATCGCCGGCTTGAATGCCGGCAGCTTCAGCGGCCGAGTCTTTATTAACTTGGCTGACAAAGGCGCCGTGATTGGTTTTGTAGCCAAAGGTTTTAGCAAGCTCAGTATTGAGCTCGCCGCCCAGTACGCCAAGCACGCCGCGCTTGACTTCTCCAAACTCAAGTATTTGATCTGCAATGCTTTTGATCATGTTGGATGGAATAGCAAAACCAATCCCGACATTGCCGCCGTTAGGCCCTAAAATGGCGGTGTTCATGCCGATAAGCTCGCCGCTAAGATTGATCAGCGCGCCGCCTGAGTTGCCGCTGTTGATTGCGGCATCGGTTTGAATGAAGTTTTCAAAATTTTCGATGTTAAGGCCGCTGCGGCCTAATGCTGAGATAATGCCTGATGTGGCGGTTTGCCCAAGCCCAAAGGGGTTACCGATCGCAACAGCAAAATCGCCAACACGCAGCAGATCTGAGTCAGAAAGCTTGATTTCGGTAAGATTTTCCGCCTTATCAATTTTTAGCAGCGCCACATCAGAGAGGCTGTCGCTGCCGATGAGTTTTGCGTCATACTCGCGACCATCGAAAAGCTGAATGCGAATTTTATCTGCGTTATCAATCACATGGTTATTAGTGATGATGTAACCTTTGTCTTTGTTGATGATAACGCCTGAGCCAAGTCCTTGAAATGGGCGCTCTTGCACTTGTTCAAGAGGCGCGTCTTGGCCAAAAAAGAAACGAAAGGGTTCTGGGATACGCTGCCTTAGTTCATGGCTGCCTTGTACCGAAATGCTCACCACGGCTGGGCTGACTTTTTCTAACATAGGCGCAAGAGACGGCATCGCTTGCCCAGCTACAACTGTAGGTAAACTTGCGGTAACAGGTAAAGAAAGCACAGAGCTAACGGCAATGGCTAGCGCAGTGAGAGCTGTTAACGATCGTTTTTTCATTTGTCCCTCCTAATCGATTACTTATTAAGAGTGAGGGCAAAATTAAAAAGTTCAATAGCGCTAAGCGATGAATATTGATTGCGTGTGTGATTTTTTCTTTTATTTACAAGAAATGAAGTGATTTTTGTTACAGCAGCTTTTTTGTAATCGCCAAGCTTTAGAGATAAAAAATTATTTTATAAAAATAGAGAGTGCTTTTTTTTGCAGCGATCTTTATAATCTCGCGACCCACCGTAGCTGTTACAAGGCTTAGGCCGAGGGCACACCATTCGAAGGGATGTTGCATGGCTCTTAACAGTGGGAGCGCACGCTCCTTAAAGTGAATCGTTAATTATTGGATATTGATTAGCATGAAAACATTCGTTGCTAAACCAGAAAGCGTAAAACGCGACTGGTACATCGTTGATGCAGAAAACAAAACTTTGGGGCGAATCGCAACTGAGATTGCTTCACGCCTACGCGGTAAGCACAAAGCAGAATACACGCCACACGTTGACACTGGCGATTACATCGTTGTTATCAACGCTGAAAAAGTAAAAGTGACTGGCTCTAAAACGACTGACAAAATCTACTACAGCCACACAGGCTATGTAGGTGGTATCAAGTCAATCAGCTTTGAAAAGCTAATCGCTAAAAAGCCAGAAATGGTGATTGAATTGGCTGTGAAAGGCATGTTGCCACGTGGTCCTCTAGGTCGTGCGATGTTCCGTAAGCTGAAAGTTTACGCAGGAACTGCTCACAAGCACGCGGCCCAACAGCCGCAAGTACTAGATATTTAAGGGGACTTAGACAATGGCACAACAATACTACGGCACAGGTCGTCGCAAAAGCTCTTCTGCTCGTGTCTTTATCAAGCCAGGTAGCGGCAACATGACCATCAACCAACGTTCACTGGAGACTTACTTTGGTCGTCCAACTGCACGTATGGTGGTAATGCAGCCTCTAGAGCTTGTTGAAATGGTTGGTAAATTAGATCTATACATCACTGTAACTGGTGGTGGTATTTCTGGCCAAGCAGGTGCAATCCGTCACGGTATCACTCGTGCTTTGATGGAATATGACGAATCTTTGCGTCCAGCACTACGTGCTGCAGGCTTTGTTACTCGTGATGCGCGTTGCGTTGAGCGTAAGAAAGTCGGTCTGCGTAAAGCACGTCGTCGTCCACAATACTCTAAGCGTTAATTTATTGTATTGTTTCGACAAAAAAGCCCAGCCTGTCTGGGCTTTTTTATTTGTCTGTTTTTTACCTTGTTTTGGCTTATGCATTTTTATTCTGCGTTTATCGCTTGCCCATAGCCTTATCTTGTTAAAGCAAAACCTAAAGAATGCGTTTAACTTTTTGTAAATGCCTTATCTGGCTTTGCGCTAATTTTGCGAGCAAAAATGTATCTTAGAAAATATTCGCGCGCTAGTGCGCGTTAATGGCTAAATTGATGGCTAATATGTGAAAAAACGTGATAAAGGCGGCTTAAAAAACTTTGTAGGCAGCTGTCAAAAGCATGGATCAGAGAAATAGTACTTGAATTAGCTTAGCTATCCTAAAAAAGAGTAATGGCGCGATGCGCGCGGATACGGTACCCTAAACAGTTAAATAGGCAAAGTGGCTTAGCGCTTTGTTTTTCTCCCGGTGAACAATTTTGGAGGGGTTATGGCCATTGCTGCCAATAAACGCTCGGTGATGACGCTTTATTCAGACGCATCAGATATGTACAGCCATCAAGTGCGAATTGTGCTCGCTGAAAAGGGAGTCACGTACGAAATTGAGTTGGTTGATCCAGCTAATTTACCTGATGATTTAAAAGAATTAAATCCTTACGGCTCCGTTCCTACTTTAGTGGATCGCGAATTAGCGCTGTATAACTCAAGCATTATTATGGAATATCTGGATGAGCGTTTTCCGCATCCGCCATTGATGCCCGTTTATCCGGTTGCCCGTGCTAATAGCCGTCTAATGATGCACCGCATTGAGCGCAACTGGTATGCGTTAGTTGATGTTATTTTTAAAGGCAGCGCTGAACAAGCGGCTATGGCGCGTCGCAAGCTGCGTGACGAAATTTTAAGCCTTGCACCTGTTTTTGCCGAATTTCCATTCTTCATGAGCGAAGAGTTTAGCTTGGTTGATTGCTACCTTGCGCCTTTGCTATGGCGTTTGCCTATCATGGGTATTGAGCTAAGTGGTCCTGGCTCTAAAGAAGCCAAAAATTACATGACACGCGTTTTTGAGCGCGACTCGTTTTTAGCTTCCTTGACTGAAGCTGAGCGCGAAATGCGTCTGGTGCAGTAATATGGAGCCAAAATTTACCGCTCGTCGCCCTCATTTGATGCGTGCATTTTATGATTGGCTTTTAGAAAACGGCCTTACGCCACACATTGTTGTCGATGCGACGCTGCCTCATGTGCAGGTGCCATCTGAATATGTGCGTGATGGCAAAATTGTGCTCAATATTACTCCGCGAGCGCTAGGTGATCTGCACATAACGAGCGAGTCTATCAGCTTTAATGCGCGCTTTTCCGGCGAGCCAATGCATATTATTGTGCCCATGTATGCGCTTGAGGCGATTTACGCGCGCGAAAATGGCATGGGCACAGAATTTGGCCCTGAAAGCTATTACGATGAGCTGCTTGAGCAGCTAAGCCGCGTGCGCGAGCAGCCTGTGATGGGCGTGATTGAGGGCGATGGCGTAGCGCAGGATCAATCTGTGGATAATGGCGAAAACACAGCCCCACAAGAGCGTAAAAAAGGTCCGCCAACATTGACTGTTGTGAAGTGACGTTTGCCGTGCAAGTGGCAGCTGTCATTTGAATGGGCACAATACAAGCACAAAACGCATTACCCCTTGATACCTTACTCAAAGCAAATTGACAGGTGGCCTTTGCGCCGCCTTGTTTGCGTTGATTTTTTTATTGCTGATAGAATATTTATGAGATCCTTAACCCTTATGGCGCCTCGCGTTGATGCAGCATCGCTCTCTTTTTTGGCTGTCACTTTTATTACCGGCGTAGCCGTTGCTTTGCAAGTGCCGACGCTTAGCCTTTTTTTAGCGCAAGAAGTGCAGGTACGCCCCTTTTTAATTGGCCTTTTTTACACCATTAATGCTGTTGCTGGCATAGCGGTGAGCCAGTGGTTAGGCAAGCGCTCAGATGATAAAGGCGATCGCAAAAAGCTGATTTTGCGCTGCTGCTTTGCAGGTGTTGCGCTTTCTTTGCTATTTGTGTGGTGTCGTAATTATTGGCTGCTAGCAACCCTCGGGGTGATGCTTAGCGCCCTGACGGCAACTGCAAGCCCGCAGCTTTTTGCTTTGGCGCGCGAATATTCTACGTTGCAAAATAAGCGTGCAGATTTTTTTAACTCTCTTATGCGCTCGCAGTTTTCGCTGGCGTGGGTTGTTGGGCCGCCGCTAGCCTTCTCGATTGCGATTGGTTATGGCTTTGAGTGGATGTATTTAGCCTCAACTGCGGCCTACCTGCTGTGCGCTTATGTGGTTTGGCGCTGGTTGCCATCTTTGCCACAAAAAACGCCGAGCGCTTTGGGCGAGCAGACAAATTGCCGCAAAGTGCCGCGGCTGCGCGTCTTATTTTTAGCCTCTACATTAAGCTGGACTTGCAATAGCATGTATCTCATCAACATGCCGCTTTATGTGACCAATCAGCTCGGTTTTGATGAAAAATGGGCGGGCTTTTTGATGGGCACTGCCGCAGCGCTTGAGATCCCGGTCATGTTGATAGCTGGCTTTTATGCTGGACGCGTAGGAAAGCGGCTGATGCTGCTTGTCGCGATTGTAGCCGGCGTCGCCTTTTATGGTGGCTTAATTGTGCTTGAAAGCCAAATTGAGCTGTTATTGCTGCAATTTTTTAATGCAATTTTTATCGGCATTGTCGCAGGGATTGGCATGTCCTATTTTCAAGATGTGATCCCTGACAGGCCCGGCATGGCAACAACGCTATTCACAAATAGCGCGCGTACCGGCTCTATTGTCGCTGGCGCAATTGCTGGGGTGGTTGCTGAGTTTGCTGGATTTCACGCGGTTTTTGTCGTGGCGCTGCTTTTAGCTTTTGCTGCCTTAGCCGCCAGTTTTTTTGCGCCGGATGTGTGATCGTTTTTAAAATGGCCGCGCGCAATGTGCGGCCAAAATTTTATTATAAGCAGGCTAAAATGGCTTGGGCGCTGCTCACTTTCATGCCGGTATCGGCTTCAACTTGCAGGTGCGTCACCACGCCATTGTCGATGATCATGGCGTAGCGCTTAGAGCGGATCCCGCCAAACGCGCCGGTATCAAGCTCAAGTCCTAATTTTTTAGTAAAGCTTGCGTCGCCGTCGCTCAGCATGAGCAGCTCTTGTGCATTTAGCGTATCAGCCCAATGTTTCATGACGAACGCATCATTGGTTGAAATGCAAGCTATCAGATCAACGCCTTTAGCTTTGATTTGATCGGCAAAAATGATGAAGCTTGGCAGGTGCTCTTCAGAGCAAGTTGGGGTAAATGCGCCCGGCACAGCAAACAAAACCACCTTTTTCCCAGCAAATAGCTGTTGCGTTTGATGGTGGACTATACCATCGGCTGTTAATTCGTTTAATGTTGCATCTGGTAGCTTTTGGTTAATTGCGATCACAGTTAGCTCCTTTGTTATTAAAATTAGGAATTGCGCAAAGTTTAATGCTCACAGATGATGCGCATTAAAACCAAGCTTGGTAAACGTGTCGAACACCGCTCACATGACGTGCAAGCTCACTGGCTTCTTGCGCTTCATGTGGTTTTACATAGCCAAATAAAAACACTTCGTTATTTTCGGTAACAATTTTGATATCAGAGTTAACGAGCTTCTTACTGCCGATCAGTGTAGCTTTAACTTTTGTTGTCAGCCAAGTATCGTAACTGACTTGGCTTAACGTAATAGGCGGCATGACGCGCACTTGATCAAAGACCCGCTTAACGCCAGGGACGCCTCTGATCTGTTTTACGATGCGGCTTTTTAGCTGCAAGTTGCTTGCTTGGCCCATTAATATCACGTTGCCTTGATAAGTTACAGCGTTGATGCGCACTTTGCCAAAATAAAATGGTTTATTGCTAAGCCCTGCGATTTGTACCGTTATTTTATTATCTTGCCACTCCGTGCTTGGTGTGCGCGGATCTTGCTGATAGACAGCAGAGCAAGCAGATAAATTGATGCAAAATACAAAAAATAGCGCGCGCTTCATTCTTTATACTCCGTGAGCAAGAAAAAGGTGGCTATCAATCAGAGCACATAAGATATTCAATGTGATCAAATGACTTTCTTGGATACGCGCAGGGCGAGAGGACGGAATGCGAATTTCAACATCTTGTTCACCAATCAGCCCGGTCATCTCCCCGCCGTTATGCCCAGTCAGTGCAATGATAGCCATATCACGAGTCACGGCAGCTTGCATTGCATTGATAATATTAGCGTTGTTGCCGTGCGTGGATAACGCTAGCAAAATATCGCCAGGTTGGCCAAAGGCACGCACCTGTTTTGAGAATACTTCGTCAAAATGATAATCATTGGCGATCGCGCTTAATATTGTCGGATCGGGCGCAAGGGTCAGCGCGGGTAAACTTGGACGCTCTGTTTCAAAACGGTTTAATAAACAAGCGGTAAAATGTTGAATGTTTGCCGCAGAGCCGCCGTTTCCGCAGCAAAGAATTTTATTACCGTTGAGCAGGCGCTCAACGAGTAGCGTCGCCGCTTTACTGATAGGTTGCGCCAGCGTATCAAGAGCTGCAATTTGCGTTTGAATGTTCTCGGTAAAGTCATCTTTGATTTGATCTAACATCGTTTACGTTTCCACAATAATATTTTGTATCCAATTTATCGTATGCAGATCGCCGTCAAAGGTAACAGCATCGAAACGAAATTGGGTGTGAGACGCTGGCATTCCTTGCGCTGCCAGCCATAAATAGCCTGCCTTTAATAATTTTTGTTGTTTGGATCGGCTAATGCTGGCGATAGCGCCGCCAAAATGATTATTTTGGCGAAAACGCACTTCGACAAACACAATGCAATCATTGTGCTGCATTACAAGATCGAGCTCACCACAGGCAAAGCGAGCCTGTGTATCAAGCAGCGTCAACCCTTGCTGACAAAGATACTGCTGAGCAATTTGCTCAAATTGTTTCCCCTTAGTTCGTCGTTCCAACGGGATTGATGCCATTGCTAGTGAATTGTCCCCACTGTAATTCGCGCTGCACAAGGCAAGGTGGCTCAAGATAAAGTGAACCAAGCTGTCCTTGTACATGGTACTGTGGCGTGCTTTGCATTTGCGGTAATACGTTGACCAGCTTGTATGCATCCATGCCAAGCAAATACAGACGCGCTAGATTATTGTCTGCCGTCGGCCACTGTTGATATTGGGCTTGCTGGCTGACAGAGCGCAAAATGAGTGGCGGCGCATCAGAGAAGGTAATGCCATTAAGATCGTTGGTTTGCGCAGCTCCTCCGCGCACTAAATTATTCGCCCGCGAGCTGGCATACAGCTTTGGCGCAGTGGCAGAAGGGTTTATGGCAACTTCAATAAAAGGTTTTAGCAGCGTAAGCTCGCCGGCATCGGCAAAAAGGTAAATCGCATCGATATCGCGTCTGCTGCGCGCTTCACTTTCAAGCTTGAGATCAAGCAGGCTCTCTAGCTGCGAAATGCGCTTTTTACTGCTTGCAAGACCAAGGGAGTTTTCGACTGTTTTTTGCATGCTAGCGGTGGAGTCAAAAAACTCTACGCTAGGCTCTTGGCCAGCAAGCGCTTTCCATTTACTGCTAAAAGCGTGGCTGACACGTTGACCTAATCCATTGCGCGGGGCAATAACAAGCGCATAGCGATGACGCTTAGCTATCTGGACCGCGGCTTGCTGCGCTTCTTGCTCAGGCGAGAGGGTAAAAAAGCAGCTGCCGCTGTCGATAAGCTCTTTTTTTGGCGCGTTGAGCGCTAAATTTTGTAATCTGCCTTGATTTTGAACGATAAACTCTTCGACTTTGTTTTTTTCAAGTGGGCCGACAACAAGGCCAACGCCTTCTTGCTGCATCTGTTTTACTAGCTGCGCCATCGGCTTTGAGTTGGTGTCGTAAAAAATAAAATCGGGTTTACTTGCGCTAGGATCATTGAGCATTGCTTGCAATAAACCGTTACGTACTGTTTCGCCTTGTGAAGCAAATTGATTGCTTAATGGCAAAAGAACCCCTATTTTACTTGCGGTTGTGATAGGTTTTGGTGCGCTATCTTTAAGATTTTGCAGAGCGATGGGCAGATACCTTGCGGCAAAGTGGTCGCCATTTTGCGCGCGCCAGCTGTCGATTTGTTGCTGTTTTTGCTGCGCGGTATACCCTTTTTTAACCATGCTATGCAGGGTGAGCCATTTAGCAATTTCAGGGCGTTTTATGCTAGCAAGTGCGTTAAGCTCGGCGGGGGACATTTGCTCTAGCAAAGACCAGATTTCGTCAGAAAGACGCTGCTGGCTGTTGGTTGGGGCATAACGGCCTAAATTGGCATAAGCAATCATGGTGTTGCTCAGATCGCCTTGCTGCTTGTAGAGGTTGGCTTGCAGCGTAAAATAGCGCTGCCATTGCGGCTCAGGAAGCTGCCACTCAGGTGCAAAGCTTAAGCCGCTAAGCGCTGATTGCGGATTGCCGCGCCGCGTTAACACTTCAGCGCGATTGAGCTGCCATTCGGAAAGCTGCAAGGTAGAAAGCTGCATTTTGCCGAGGCGTAGAATTAAATTAGAAGCTTCATTAAACTGATTTTCTTGAATATATGCTTTAGTCGCAAGCAGGTACCAGTCTGCCTTTTGCCCAAGGTCTTGGCTTTCTGCTGCTCGTTCTAAGTAATAGTTTGGCGAGTAGCGAGCTGCGGACGTAATGGGCTCTGCATTGTATGAGTAGCCGCCTTGGTGGCTACAGCCATTGCTTATTGCTATAACCAGCGCAATTGCAGCGGTTATTTTGCATAATTTATTGTTTATTTTTTGTTTGCGCATGGATACCTTCAATCCGTACTAGCTAATCTACTATATTAATCGCCCGAGGGGTTTGAAACAAATGACTGATGTAATTTCGACGCCAACTTTGGTTCAATGCTCAACGTTATACATTGTGCCTACGCCGATTGGCAATCTTGGCGACATTACTCAGCGAGCTTTAGATATCTTACAGCACGTAAACGTGATCGCTGCCGAAGATACTAGGCATACGCAAAAGTTGCTCGCGCATTTTGGCATCAAGACGCGCACCTTTGCATTGCATGATCATAATGAAAAACAAAAAAGCCACGTTTTACTGCAAATGCTTGCTGAAGGGCAAAATATCGCCCTTGTCAGCGATGCGGGCACGCCTTTAATTTCTGATCCCGGTTACCACCTTGTGACAAGCGCGCGCGAGGCCGGTTTTCGTGTGGTGCCTTTGCCTGGAGCTTGCGCGGCTATTACTGCGCTAAGCGCATCGGGGCTGCCTTCTGATCGCTTTAGTTTTGAGGGATTTTTACCGGCTAAAACTAAAGCGCGCCTTGATAAGTTTACGCAATTGCAAACTGATCCGCGCACGCTTATTTTTTATGAATCACCGCATCGCATTTTAGAGTCGCTGTTAGATATGCAAAAAGTGCTGGGTGATGAGCGCTACGTAGTGCTTGCGCGTGAGCTTACGAAAACATTTGAAACCATTCATGGCGCGCCGCTGGCAGCATTGCTTGAATGGCTGCAGCAAGACAGCAATCGCATGCGCGGTGAAATGGTTGTGATGGTCGCAGGATGTGTTGTTGATCACAGCGCTATTTCTCCTGAGGCGCTTAAAGCGCTTGAGCTTCTTGCGCGCGAATTGCCTTTAAAAAAAGCGGCGGCGATTGTGGCGCAGCTTTACCCGTACAAGAAAAATGATTTGTACCGATGGGGGCTTGATAACTTAGGCGCGCAGGCGCAAGAGTAAGCTGTGGTAAAAAGCTGGCTTGTTGCAAATGTGTCTTGTATAATCGTCGCCGAGTCGGCTGGGTAACCGCTGCCTGCGCAAGCAGGGGGAGGAAAGTCCGGGCTCCATAGGGCAGGGTGCCAGGTAACGCCTGGGAGGCGCAAGCCTACGACCAGTGCAACAGAGAGCAAACCGCCGATGGCCTGCAGCTTGTAAGAGCGGTAGGATCAGGTAAGGGTGAAAGGGTGCGGTAAGAGCGCACCGCGCGACTGGCAACAGATCGTGGCACGGTAAACTCCACCCGGAGCAAGACCAAATAGGCCCCCATTGGCGCGGCCCGCGTTGGGGGCGGGTAGGTTGCTTGAGCCAGTGAGCGATTGCTGGCCTAGACGAATGGTTACCGCCGTTTTACGGTACAGAACCCGGCTTACAGGCTGACTCCACTACATATAAAGGCGAGCTTAGGCTCGCTTTTTTGCTGCCTAGGCGACACTTTGGTCGTTTTCTTAATCGAAAATATTGGTTAGCTAGCTGTTTTTATTGCATTGATATGCATAAATGGTAGGGGTAAGCTATTTGCGCTTGTCTTTATTTATGCAGCACATCTATTGTAATTGCCTGATTGAACAACGCTAAAAATAGAAAAACAAAATATTTTGCTGCACTCGTAAAAAATTCATTAGTAATAACAACATGAATACAAGACATTTTTGATTTTGCTTGGGTAAAATAGACCGTCTATTTGGCCCGTTAATAATTAAGCCATTGATTTGGTTCTTTTTGATAAACCTTGGTTAACAAATGATGTTAGAACCCTTTTCGCACACTTCTGTTCTTCTTAATGAGTCAATTGCCGCGTTGGATTTAAAACCTAACGGAATTTACATTGATGCCACTTTTGGTCGTGGCGGCCATAGCCGTGAAATTTTGCGCCGTTTAGGTGATCAAGGGCAGCTGTTTGCGATCGATAAGGATTGGGAAGCGGTTGCGGCGGCGAATGCGATTGCCGATCCGCGTTTTACCATCATTCAAGGTGGTTTTGCTCATTTAGCGTCCTACATGCAGCAGCGCGATCTGCTGGGCAAGGTGGACGGTGTTTTGCTTGACCTAGGTGTTTCATCGCCGCAGCTTGATGATCCGCAGCGCGGCTTTAGCTTTATGCGCGACGGACCGCTAGATATGCGCATGGACACGCAATCTGGGCAATCTGCAGCGCAGTGGCTGGCAAATGCTGATAGCGACGAAATTGCTTGGGTGCTAAAAGAGTTAGGCGAAGAGCGTTTTGCAAAAAGAATTGCTAACGCGATTGTGACACATCGCGAAAATAGTGAACTTCCCCCTTTAACCCGCACCACACAGCTGGCTAAATTGATAACGACCGTGCTGCCTATTAAAGATCGGCATAAGCATCCGGCAACGCGCAGTTTTCAAGCGATCCGTATGTATATCAACAGCGAGCTTGATGAGATAGCGCAGGCGCTACAAGGCGCATTGCAGGTGCTTGCGCCGCAGGGCCGTTTATCGGTGATAACATTTCACTCTTTAGAAGACCGCTTAGTGAAGCGTTTTATCAAAAGTCACAGTCAGGCTGCGGTATTGCCTAAAGGACTGCCTATTACTGATGAGCAGATTGCAAAAATGGGTAAGCCGCCGCTGCAGGCTCTTGGCAAAATTAAGCCTAGCGAAGATGAGATCAATAACAATGTACGTGCGCGCAGTGCGATGCTAAGAGTTGCGGCGCGAACAGGTGACTAGATGAAAGCAAGCTCGGCTTTATTGCGTCATATCGGCGATGATTTACTGCATGTTGCACGGTTTCCGCTGCTGTGCATGGTGTTTATTTTGTTCACAGCTCTTGCGATCGTCTATGTGACGCATAAAACGCGCGTAGCGGTCGCTCATCACGACAGCTTGCTAGTCGAAATGGAGCGGCTTGAGGTGGAGTGGCGTAATTTGCAACTCGAAGGTTACGCCCTGTCTGAGCACAGCCGCATTGAAGCTATTGCACGGGATGATATTGGTATGGTCCGTCCAGATAATAAGCAGCAAATCATAGTGAGTCGATAGTGCAAAAAGACAAAGTTAAGACAAAAACTGTCCGCAATGTGTCCGCTACGAAAAAAAAAACCGCTGCCCCTACGCTGAGTTCTTGGCGATACATTTGCTTATTTGGTTTGCTTGGGCTGCTGTTTGTGCTGCTGCTTGGGCGGATCGCTTTCATTCAAGTTATCGAGCCTGACAGGCTGCGCCACGAAGGGGAT
>JBOFXO010000202.1:0-3227 GCA_051654185.1 Vibrionaceae bacterium
TTTGCTCAAGGAGATTAAGTAAATTAAAGATTGTGCGGCGTTTAATAGGGGCAACATTATAATTTGCCGCGGCGTCATTATACATCGTTATTAAACGCTCTGTTGAGGCAAAGCAGTTGCTGTTAGTTTTTTTGATGTGCTCTGCAATCACTTCTAACAAGCAGGCAAATTTGCGCTCTTGTTGATTGTGCGTTTGGCGAATAAATCCTGACTGTGATCTAAACCCTTTTGGTAAATACCAAGCGTTCATTTGTGGAATTTTATTCAAAAAACACCGCGCTTATGGCGGTAAGGGGTTTGTAGTTTTGTTAACACTTAGTTATACTCCACTTGTTTGTACATTCTTGTTGGTTCTTCAACTGGTTGGTACTTACATTTACTTACTCGTTTTTATTTAATGGTAAGTGCTTAGTTATACCAATGGCCCTGATTTGTGAATTCCTACCGCCAAGTAAAAATCGCATAAATCGGGGCTCCTCTTGAAGCCCAAATAATCTGAAATCCCTTTCGAGCTCAATGATCGCGCTAGATCTTTTAAGGAAATATCTAATTTATTTTCTTTGATCGCAGCTAGGCATCCAAAATCATAACTTTTTTTAAATAAAGCCAGACACCCATAAGAAGATGGTTTGTTAATAAAATGTGTCATAACTGCTTTATTTATTTGTTTCATCAATTACTGCTCAAATTCACTAATAGCTTCTGCAAGCTTGTTCATCAGCAGTTCAACTTGCCGCTGAGTTAAAACCTTTCCTTGCAAATTAAGTTGATACATACGATTAGCAGAGCGCTCAACTTTTGCTTTCACAGAGCGGTTACCTGCTTTAAATAGCTGGTGATGTTCAACATTTGATTTTTTTTCTGCAGGATTGAGGGTTTTACTCGCATTACTTACGCAATTGACGATTTGCGCAACAAGCTCTTCATTACTTAATACTTCTGTACAATGCTTTTGCTCCAGCCGTACTTTTTTGAGCTCTTCACTGACAGCCAGTATTTTTGCTTCATCAAGTTTAGTGGCAGCCTTAACCAAAGCGGTTACCTGTGTGTGCGTGAGGCTATAGAGATCAGGCACTTCAAGCAGCCAAGCGGAAGGAATTTTGGCGGCATTTAAAATCCTTGTTACGCTTGCGGCAGATCGGCCAACAGCTTTGGCGAGACTTTTTTGATCGATAAATTGGCCATTGTTAAGTGCTTCTTGCCAGGCTAATGCAAGCTCAACAATGGAAAGAGGTTTTTGTGCATTGGTATTTTGGGCGATAAATTGCGCTTCTTCGCGGCTAATTGTTTCGCTCGCGACCAAAACTTTAAACTCTTTTTGTGTGAATATACAAGCTTGGCGGCGGCGAGAGCCAGAAAGTATATCAATGCGTCCGTCGCTAAGCTTGTTACCGATTGCCGGATAAAATTGTCCTGCAATCGCTAAACTATCAATGATGTCTTGTACGGACTCTTGTGTTAAAAAGCGCTGATCGCGGCCGTTGAGCGCTGAAACGGTAGTTTTGTTTTCGATCTCGCTGGCGGCAATGCTCAAAAGCTCAAATTTTACTTTACGGTCGTTTGGCAAACTTAATTGCGTTGAGCTTGCCCCAAGTTCAATTAAGCGTTTGCTGTCAGCAAGTTCTTGCGCAAGTAGTTCTACTTGTCGTTTTGTTTCACTAAGTTGCTCTTTACTGCTGCGCTCTTCTTGGGCACAAAGCTCGCGTTTTGCTGCTTGCGCAGCAATCCGTTTTGATAATTCGTTATCGTTAGAAGCCCTTGCTTGTAGTGATAATTTTGTTTTAGCCACGACGGCGCTCCAATTTTAGTTTTTGTGCAATAGCGATTTCATCAAACACTCCATACGAAAAATCTTGCGCGGCTGCTATTGCTGATTTAAGAGAGCCTGACGAGTCTCCATCATACACGGATGGTGAAACAGAAAAAACGGTGTCATAGGTGTCACCCGATTTTCTAAATGGCGCTAGATCAGGCAGTGCATCTTTAAGAAAATCAGAACCAAACAGTTGCTTAACTAAGCTGCGGTAATTTTTCGCCCCTTCGGTATCGCTGTATTTTGACATAAAACCTGCTAACATTTGCAAGCGCAAAGGCGTGGTCTTCTCAAGCTCTGCTAAAACTTGCGCGATATCTTCATCCGCTTCTGCAAAATAGCCATAAGCGAGGGCCATCATTTCGGGCAGTCGCATTAAAAAGCGCAAAGAAGAGTCAAAATCAACGCTAGTCGGCGCGATAGGGATCAAAAGGCCATTGGCTGCTCGCAGTGCATTAAGCATCATGGCATCCATGTGCGGACCGGTGTCGAGCAAAATGACGTCATAATCATCTTCAAGGGGTTTGACGAGACGCTCTAGCAGCAAGGTTTCTAGCGGTTGTGACTGTTGATCTGCGATCTGCTCGAGCGCGTTGGCCATAAAGCTGTCAGTTAGCGCTGCTGGAATGATATCGACATTGGGGATAGTGGTTTTTTGTACAAAATGCGCTTGTAGCTCTTCGCGTGTGCGTGGCTGAACCATAGCTAATGCGGCGGTATTAATTTTATCGCCGATAGATGCTTGATGGTGCAAAAATAGTGACGCTGAAGATTGCGGATCAAGATCGATGACAAGCACTCGCATGCGTAAAGTAATGAGCGGATCATTAAGCACTAAACCATGTGCTAATGTGCTCAATACGACGCTTTTGCCAACGCCGCCTTTTAGATTGAGTACATAGCCAACAAATGCTTTTTTCTCGGGGTTAAGAGTTTGTAATGTCGGCAACTCAAAATGCTCACAAAGGCGGTGAATATCTTGCAATGAGAACGAGGTATAAGTCACAGCACCAGAAATTTGTCTTGTGAATTGATAACCTTGTTGCTCTAATTTGGCCACTGCGTCATTAACGTAATGACGAGTAAAGCTTTTATGTAATTTAGCAAGTCCCCCCGTCTTCCAAAGGCGGTGGTAATTTTCTGCTTTTACTTCGCGCTTTGCTTGCACAATCCAGTCATGGTTGTCGTGCAAAATAGTTTGCGCATTATTTGCGATCTGAACGAGTTTATTTTCCATGATGTGCCGACTTTTCATATTTTTGTTGTTTTTATTATAAAAAATGTAAAAAACAAATATTACTTAATTTTACATAAAAGTACACGTAATGCGATGGATCGCTAAAATATCATTATTTTGTAAATAAACAATTCTCAACTTTTTGCTTAGGTGCGGGTTGCATTTAACAAAGTAAAG
>JBOFXO010000203.1:0-2940 GCA_051654185.1 Vibrionaceae bacterium
TTTTACAAATAGGCAGTTAAGCGCTAGTTTCAGCATACTGATTGAATTTAAAAGCGGTTTAAAATCACGTAGGTCACAACATAATCCATCCTTATCCGGTGACAATATAGAGGAATATGCAATGACAGAACAAAAAGCAACTCTACACATTGACGGACGTCCCCCTCTTGAACTTCCTATTAAAGCGGGAACACTTGGCCCGCATGTGGTTGATATCAAAGAGCTGAGTAATTTAGGATATTTCACTTACGATCCAGGATTTATGGCGACCGCCTCCTGCGAGTCAAAGATCACTTATATCGATGGTGAAAAAGGGATTTTGCTATACCGCGGCTATCCTATTGACAAACTTGCTAATAATGCAGATTACCTTGAAGTATGCTACATCCTATTGTACGGTGAGCCACCGACCCAAGAGCAGTACCAAAAATTTGTGCATATTGTGTCGCGCCATACCATGGTACATGAGCAAATCGCCAGCTTCTTTCGTGGTTTTCGCCGCGACTCACACCCTATGGCGGTGATGGTCGGCGTTGTTGGCGCGCTAGCCGCCTTTTACCATGACTCGCTAGATATCAACAACGAATCACACCGCGAAATTGCAGCGTTTCGCCTGCTTTCTAAAATGCCAACGCTTGCCGCTATGAGCTACAAATATTCCATCGGCCAGCCTTTTGCTTACCCGCGCAATGATTTGAGCTACGCGGAAAACTTTTTACACATGATGTTTTCTACGCCTTGTGAAAAATTCGAGGTTAATCCTGTGGTTGCTAATGCGTTAGATAAGATCTTTATCTTACACGCCGATCACGAGCAAAACGCATCCACCTCCACAGTACGCTTAGCCGGATCATCAGGCGCAAACCCCTTTGCATGCATCGCAGCAGGGATCGCATCGCTGTGGGGACCGGCTCATGGCGGCGCTAACGAAGCGTCACTGCGCATGCTTGAGGAAATTGGCAGCGTCGATCGCATTCCAAAATACATTGAGCGCGCCAAAGATCCCTACGATTCATTCCGCCTGATGGGATTTGGCCACCGCGTCTACAAAAACTACGATCCGCGCGCGACCGTAATGCGCCAAGCGTGCCATGACGTGCTCAAAGAGCTCAATATTCAAGATCCGCTGCTTGATGTTGCGATGGAGCTTGAGCGCATTGCCTTGTCAGATCCGTACTTTACCAAGAAAAAACTCTACCCTAACATCGATTTTTACTCAGGGATCATTTTAAAAGCGATCGGTATTCCGGTGTCGATGTTTACGGTTATTTTTGCCGTATCGCGAACGGTCGGTTGGATTGCGCATTGGCAAGAGATGCTAAGCACGCCGCAGCATCGCATCGGGCGCCCTCGCCAGCTTTATACCGGCTACAGCGAAAGAGAATTTGTCGCAAAAGAGCGGCGCAAATAAATTAGATAAAAAAACGGCCGCATTTGCGGCCGTTTTTTTATTCTTAATAGCGATTTTAGACCGGATTATCGATGTCGATAAAAGTCACCGCTAATCCATGCTCAGCTTGTAGCCACTCGCCAAGCGCTTTAACGCCAGCGCGCTCCGTTGCATGGTGACCGGCAGCAAAATAGTGCACATTTTGCTCTTGCGCCAAAAAAGTGGTGCGCTCAGAAATTTCACCGGACAAAAAAGCGTCTAGCTGCTGCGCTGCTGCAAGCGCAATTTGATCTTGCGCGGCGCCCGAGCACCAGCCAATTTTTTTGATAAGATGAGTGCCCGCCTCAATAAGCTGCGGCTTTCGCCCAAGAGCGCGCTCAACTTTTTCGGCAAAGTCACTCGCAGAGCAAGGCGTTGCAAGCTCTCCCCACAAAGCAAGAGAAGCGCCAACCTCACCTTGCATGCCACCTTGCAGCTTAATATCGAGCAAGTTTGCTAATTGCACGTTATTGCCAACAGTTGCATGCATATCAAGCGGTAAATGGTACGCGTACAAATTGATCTCGTTATCAAGTAACGTTTTGATCCTTTTGTATTTCATACCGCGCAGCACGGGTGACTCGCCATTCCAAAAATAGCCATGATGCACCAAAATGGCGTCCGCCTGCAGATCGCACGCAGCATCAAGCAGCGCTTGGCAAGCCGTTACGCCCGTCACCACTTTTTGCACCTGCGGACGACCTTGCACCTGTAAGCCATTAGGACAGTGATCTTTAATAGACTGCGCCATTAAAAAAGCATTAAGCGTCGCCTCTAGCTGCAAATTATTCATCCAAGCACCTTTTTTCTATCAAATGGCTTATCGCTTAATCAGCATTAGCAAACAAACTGTTAACAATTTGCTGCGCCTCTTGCTCTATCTCTCGTAAGTGCGCTTCACTTTTAAAGCTTTCGCAATAAATTTTATACACGTTTTCAGTGCCAGATGGTCTAGCGGCAAACCAGCCAAATTCACTGACCACTTTGAGCCCGCCGATGGCTTTATTATTGCCTGGCGCGTGCGTTAATTTTGCGCTGATAGGGTCGCCGGCAAGCGTTGCCGCGCTAACCATTGATGGCGAAAGTTTACCGAGCAGCGCTTTTTGCGCGCTGTTTGCTGGAGCTTGCAAGCGTGAGTAGTAGCTTTGGCCAAACTCTTGCTCAAGCTCTTGATAATATTGCTGCGGATTTTTACCCGTTACGGCGGTAATTTCAGCAGCTAGCAAGCAAAGCAAAATACCGTCTTTATCGGTTGACCACGGCTTACCATCAAAGCGCAAAAACGACGCCCCCGCACTCTCTTCGCCGCCAAAGCCAAGCGTGCCTTGAAAAAGTCCATCCACAAACCATTTAAAACCGACCGGCACCTCACACAATGTGCGCTCAAGTTTTGCCGCCACTTTATCAAGCAGCGCGCTAGAAACCAGCGTTTTACCAATGCCAAGCTCTTTTTTCCACTGTGGGCGATGGCGATACAGGTAATCCACGCAAACGGCTAAATAATGGTTTGG
>JBOFXO010000204.1:0-2079 GCA_051654185.1 Vibrionaceae bacterium
AGCTCTTTAACCACATGAATTGGCAAACGGATAGTGCGCGTCTGGTTCATCAAAGCGCGCTCTATGGTCTGGCGGATCCACCAAGTCGCATAGGTAGAAAAGCGAAAACCACGCTCAGGATCAAATTTTTCCACCGCGCGGATCAGCCCCAAGTTTCCCTCTTCAACCAGATCAAGCAGCGCAAGACCACGGTTAGAGTAGCGGCGCGAGATCTTGACCACCAGCCGCAAGTTACTTTCTATCATGCGTTTGCGCGCCGCTTGATCGCCGCGCAGCGCGCGCCTTGCATACAGCACTTCTTCAGCAGCAGTGAGCAGCGGCGAGCTTCCTATTTCACCTAAATAAAGCTGCGTGGCATCCGAGCCTTTGCTCGTTACAGAAAAACTCGAGCTATCATCAAGATCATCAGTAAGCTCTTCATCTGAAGGCCCAACTTCTAGCGCATCAATTTCAATATCATCGCCAAAATCGTCCAATTTTTTACCAATGAGATCTTGATCATCCGCATCAAGATTTGCGTTATTTTGCTCCACATTACCTCCTTGTAATTTGCAGCTTAATTTTAAGCAAAAATAGTGTCGAGCCTCTCCTTTACAGCTGTGCTGACTCTTTATAAATACACTCAGATCCTAGGTAGATATTTACTAGGATCAACAGACTTTCCTTTATGACGAATTTCAAAATGCAAACGCACGCTAGGCGCGGCGCTATCACCCATGGTCGCAACAGCTTGACCTTGATCAACGCTGTCACCTTCACGAACTAAAAAGCGCTCGTTGTGCGCATAAGCACTTAAAAAATCATTATTGTGCTTAATGATCAGCAAATTACCGTAGCCACGCAGCGCGTTGCCAGCGTATACCACTTTACCGCCAGCTGCGGCAAAGATTTTTTGCCCGCGTTTGCCGGCAATATCAACACCTTTATTGCCGAGCTCTTCACTCGAATAAGTTGCAATAACATTACCTTTCGCCGGCCACTTCCAGTTGATCTTGCCGTTATTTTGCGCCGGTGGATTTTGCTTTTGAGCCGCTGTTTTCGCGGGCGCTGGTGCTGGCGTTTTTACAGGCGCTGGCGCTTTCACAGGCTTCACTGCGGCAACTTTTACAGGCTCAACGACTGCAGCCTTCACAGGAGCGGGCAGTTTTACAGGCTCAGCGGGTAGAGCTTTTACTTTAGACTCAGCCAATTTATCGACGTTATGTGTATCATCTTTCTTTGCAGCTGCAAATGGCTTTTGCTGCTTAACCACAGCTAGCTGTTCGCTTTTGCGGTTAGCCTCAAGCTGCGGTGTTGAGTCTGTGTTAACCTGCTGTTCATTTAATGAAGTCACACGCACCTTGCTCGCAGCCTCGTTTTTTGCAGCAATTTGCGATGAAGATTCAGGAAAAGAGGGCGGCATGTATTTAGGCTGCCAGAGGTTTAATTTTTGCCCAGGATAAATGGTGTAAGGCTCGCTAATATTATTTAATTTTGCCAGCTGCATCACATCTTTATTGGTGAGATAGGAGATAAAATAAAGCGTATCACCTTTTTGTACCGTGTAGTAACTGCCACGATAGCTACCACGATTAGCATCTTCTGACGGGGCATGCGGCGGAAAGGTTGAACTGCAAGCGCTAAGAAATACAATAACAAAAATAAAAAGATATCTACCCATGTGCCTAAACGTTCTCACTTACCTGACTGTTTTTTCTTTAAGTTAGGCAAGGTTTCCCGCAATCAAAGGACTAAACGCATAAAGCGGCGCTCCCTTTCAAGCTCCCCATTTTTTATGCCAAATAAAACGACTGCGTGGAGCACAAACAACAGTGCAAGCCGCCTTTTTGCAATCGGCTTACATAAGCGCGAAGGAAAGCGTACCCGCCACAGTCACAATCATGACGTCAAATAGGTCTTCTATTTTGTTAACCTTGCCAACCATCACATATTGAGTTGCAATAAATTCGTTTTATGCGTTACAGCTGCGCCTTTCGTCTTCATGTGCAACAATTTGACGCATTTGACAGAGTAGACATTTTTAGCCAGATGAGCCAGCGTAGGAGTCTCAAATCCTGACCCACTCCCCACTTCTAGCGC
>JBOFXO010000205.1:0-25413 GCA_051654185.1 Vibrionaceae bacterium
CTTATTCTTTGGTTTTGTGTGCTTAAATCAGGCGTGCATGCCACCCTTGCCGGTGTGATTTTGGGCTTTTGTGTGCCATTGCGTGGCAAAGACGCGAAAGCCGGCACAGACGACGAGGATTCTCCACTTAAGAAAATGGAGCATTTCATCCATCCGTACTCTTCGTTCTTTATTTTGCCACTTTTTGCATTTGCAAATGCCGGTATTTCACTCAATGGCGTTTCGTGGAGCAGCCTTGGTAACACGGTGACCTTGGGTGTTGCCGCTGGGCTTTTGTTTGGTAAGCCATTGGGGATCTTCACATTTAGCTGGATGTCAGTAAAACTTGGATTTGCAAAGTTGCCTGATGGAATAACGTTCCGCCACATTTTTGCAGTATCAGTGCTCTGTGGTATCGGCTTTACCATGTCTATCTTCATCTCTTCGCTGGCATTTGTGAATGCTGATCATGTGCTAGTGACTTTCTCAAAACTTGGGATCTTACTTGGCTCAACCACTGCGGCAATCCTTGGCTACTGTGTACTTAACGTTGCCCTGCCAAAGCTGCCAGCAACAGCCTCACCAGATAAGGCTGCGGGTCACTTAGATGACTGATGCTGTGTAAAATCGAGAAACGCCAAGCATTGCTTGGCGTTTTTTTATTCCTGTGGCGTCAAAGCACTTTTTGCTGCTCATTTTTATCCGCAAAAAATAAAAAGGGCCAACCGCAGTTGACCCTTTTTAAAGTGCAATTCGCATTACATCGCTTTAATTTGCGCTGCAATTTTTGACTTGTGACGTGCTGCTTTGTTCTTGTGGATCAGGCCTTTGCTTGCCATGCGATCTAAGATCGGTTGCGCAGTTGCAAATGCTGCAGTAGCGGCAGCTTTATCGCCAGTAGCAATAGCGGCGATAGTTTTCTTTAGGTAAGTGCGCATCATTGAGCGACGGCTAGCGTTTTGCTGACGGCTCTTTTCAGACTGAATGGCACGTTTCTTAGCAGATTTAATATTCGCCAAGGTGGTACTCCCAAAACTTGTCTTTGGTGAAAATTTAAGGTCGAGAAATATGCCTCGAACCGCGATCTTTGTCAATTCATTTGTGCAAATATCCGCCGCTTTGGCTCGCGGCTTTGCTTTGCAATAGCATGTGGCGGACATCGCGGTTAATATGCTGCGAATAGTAACAGCAATTTTGCTGGCAAGTAAGTTTTTATTGTGTTTTACCGCAATTGGCTGCGGTTTTGTGTGGCAAAAAAGGATGATGGAGTGAGTAAGCGATTGTTTAAAGTCGGAATGGTTGTCAGTGGGATGACGATGATTTCGCGCGTGTTAGGCCTTGCTCGTGATGTGGTGGTCGCAAATTTGCTTGGCGCGGGAGCGGCCGGCGATGTCTTTTTCTTAGCAAATAAAATTCCTAATTTTTTACGCCGTTTATTTGCTGAAGGCGCTTTTTCGCAAGCTTTCATTCCAGTGTTAGCTGAATATCACGCAAGCGACGACAAAAGTAAAATGCGTGAATTTATTGCCTATGTCTCGGGCACGCTGGGCTTTTTGGTCACGATTGTCACTTTAATTGGCATGCTGGGCGCGCCGGTTATCACCGCATTATTTGCGATGGGATGGTTTGTTGACTGGCTTAATGATGGCGCTATGGGGGCAAAATTTGAACTGGCGTCATTTTTATTGGTGATCACCTTTCCTTACTTGTGGTTTATCACGCTGGTCGCTTTTGCAGGCTCTGTGCTTAACACCTTGGGTAAATTTGCCGTTTCTTCCTTTAGTCCGGTCTTTTTAAATATTGCCATGATAGGCGCCGCCCTTTTGATCTCACCGCAGCTAGATAAACCGGAAATGGGCCTTGCGATTGGTGTGTTTTTAGGTGGTTTGCTGCAATTTTTATTTCAGCTTCCGTTTTTGTACAAAGAGGGCATGTTGGTGCGCCCGCGCTGGGGCTGGAAGCACCCAGGCGTTGTGAAAATTCGCACCTTGATGATCCCCGCTCTTTTTGGCGTGTCGGTGAGTCAAATCAATTTATTGCTTGACACTTTTTTAGCCAGTTTTCTTGCAACCGGTTCATTAAGCTGGCTTTATTACTCCGATCGCTTATTGGAGTTTCCTTTAGGGCTGTTTGGCATTGCAATTGCGACCGTGATTTTGCCGGCGCTGTCAAAACGCCATGCGCAGCAATCGCAAGACAGTTTTGCTGCGACCATGGACTGGGGCGTGCGGATGGTGCTGTTTCTTGGCGCGCCGGCGATGGTTGGGATCATTGTGCTGGCAAAACCGATGCTGATGGTGCTGTTTATGCGCGGCGAATTTGGCGTAGCAGATGTGAATGCCGCTTCGCTGTCACTGACGGGTTATTGTGCAGGGTTATTAAACTTTATGCTTATCAAGGTGTTAGCCCCGGGCTATTATGCGCGCCAAGATACTAAAACGCCGGTACGTTATGGCATCATTGCTATGGTGAGCAACATGGCATTTAATTTGCCATTGGCTTACTTTTTTGGCTACATCGGGCTTGCTATCGCGACGGCGTTGTCGGCATTGGTCAATGCTGTGTTATTGTATCGCGGTTTGCATATAGCCAACGTTTATCGTTTGAGCAAAGTTACCCTATTATTTGCGCTGCGCTTATTTTTTGGGGTGTTGCTGATGGGAGGCTTAGTTTATTATTTTCTGCCTGAGCAGCAACTCTGGTTGTCAATGGCCATGAGCGAAAAATTGTTGTGGTTAGGTGGCTTAATCGCGCTAGGCGGCACAAGCTATCTTGCAACCTTGATGCTCCTTGGTGTGCGTGTGTCGCACCTGCAAGCGAAACAGGCTTAAAAAACAACCGATGAGTGATCTTCTAGCAAAAAGCAGCAGCGAGGTAATAGTAACAGCATGCAATTGATCCGAGGGTGGCATAATTTACGCGCACGACACATGAATTGTGTGCTGACGATAGGCAATTTTGACGGCGTGCACTTAGGGCATCAGGCTGTGCTGCGTGATGTGGTAGCGGCGGCGCGTAAGCGAAAACTGTTATCTTGCGTCATGCTGTTTGAGCCGCAGCCGCGAGAGCTGTTTGCGCGTTTGACAAATCAAGCTCCGCCGCCGCGCCTTTGCCATTTTCGCGATAAATATCGTTACATAGCGCAGCTTGGTATCGATAATTTGCTGCTGGTGAATTTTAACAGCGCCTTTGCTGCGCTTGAGGCTCACGATTTTGTTGATAAGCTGCTTACTCAGCAGCTTGGCGTGCAGCATCTTTTAGTGGGCGATGATTTCGTGTTTGGTAAAAACAAAGCGGGATCCTTTAGCTATTTGCAGCAAAATGCGCCCTTTACGGTGGAGCGCTCGCCAAGTTTAACCTTGCCAATCGGCGCGGATGCAAGCCCCGTGCGCGTGAGTAGCACGGCTATTCGAGCCATGCTGCAAGCGGGCGATTTTGAGCGCGCCGCATTGATGCTAGGTCGCCCCTATTGCATGGAGGGGAGCGTTTTTCACGGCGATAAACGCGGCCGCCAGCTTGGCTTTCCAACAGCTAATTTATTGATAAAAAGAAAGTATTGTGCGCTAAAAGGGGTTTTTGCCATAGCCGCACAAACCCCATTCGGACGCTTTTTAGGTGTCGCCAATATTGGCTCTCGCCCCACATTAGGTGGTGAGCGAGTGCAACTTGAAGTTCATCTTTTTGATTTTAATGGAGATCTATACGGGCAACGGATTGAAGTGCAGTTTTATCATAAACTGCGCGATGAGCAAAAATTTGCCTCCTTGCCAGCTTTACAGCGGCAAATTGAATCGGATGCTTTAGCAGCGCAGGCGTGGCTAAAGTTACACAACATCAGTGGTCATGACGGAAAATAGAGCGCGATGAAAAATTTTAAACAGACCTTAAACCTTCCTGAAACCGCCTTTGCTATGCGCGGCGATTTAGCCAAACGTGAGCCGCAGATGCTGGCGCGTTGGTACGAACAAGATCTCTACGGTCAAATTCGCAAAGCCAAGCAAGGCAAAAAACGCTTTATTTTGCATGATGGCCCTCCTTATGCTAACGGCAATATCCACATTGGCCACGCTATTAACAAGATCTTAAAAGACATTATCATTAAGGCTAAAACGCTCTCTGACTTTGATGCGCCGTATGTGCCAGGTTGGGATTGCCATGGTCTGCCGATAGAGCTGATGGTTGAAAAAAAGGTGGGCAAGCCTGGGCAAAAAATTTCGCCTGCGCAATTTCGCGAGCAGTGCCGTGTGTATGCTACGCAGCAAATCGAAGGACAAAAGGCCGATTTTAAACGCCTTGGTGTGCTTGGCGCGTGGGAGCAGCCCTATTTGACCATGGATTTTGCTACCGAAGCGAACATTATTCGCGCGCTTGGCAAAATTGCGTCGAACGGGCATCTTGAAAAAGGCTTTAAACCTGTGCACTGGTGTAGCGACTGTGCCTCTGCGCTGGCTGAAGCGGAAGTGGAATACAAGGATAAAGTGTCGCCGGCCATCGATGTGCTGTTTCGCGCGCGCGATGAAAAAAGCGTGCTGAGTCAATTTGCGCTTAAAGAGGGGCATCAAGGGCAAGGTGATGTGGCCACTGTTATTTGGACCACAACGCCGTGGACGTTGCCGGCAAACCGTGCGGTCGCGCTTGCTAGCGACATCGAGTATGCGCTAGTGCAAGTCGAAGCAGACAGCTCTCATGCGCCGCTGCGCCTTATTATTGCAAGTGCGCTAGTCAGTAGCGTGATGCAGCGGGTTGGCATTACTCATTATCACAACCTCGGCTTTTGCCAAGGCGCGCAGCTTGAGCATTTGCGTTTTGTGCATCCGTTTTATGACTTTGATGTACCAGCCATTTTAGGTGAGCATGTTACAACAGATTCAGGTACAGGAATTGTGCATACAGCGCCAGGGCACGGCCAAGATGACTTTGTGGTCGGACAAAAATATCAGCTTGAAGTGGCAAATCCTGTTGGCAGCAATGGTGTTTATCTGCCTGACACACTCTATTTTGCCGGTCAACACGTATTCAAAGCGAATGACAGCGTGATTGAGAAACTCAAAGAGTGCGGCGCGCTGCTTCATCATGTCGCTTATGAGCACAGCTACCCGCACTGCTGGCGCCATAAAACGCCGATCATTTTTCGCGCGACGCCACAGTGGTTTGTTGCGATGGATAAACAAGGGTTGCGTGCGCAAGCGTTATCAGAAATTAAAAAAGTGCAGTGGGTGCCTGAGTGGGGTGAGCAGCGTATTGAAGCTATGGTTGAGGGGCGTCCTGATTGGTGTATTTCGCGCCAGCGTACTTGGGGCGTGCCGATGGCGCTTTTTGTGCACAAGCATACTGCGCAGCTACATCCTAACACACTAGCGCTTATCGAGCAGGTCGCGCAGCGCGTTGAGCAAAGCGGCATTCAAGCATGGTGGGATCTTGACGCAAAAGAGCTTTTAGGCGCTGATGCAGATGATTATGAAAAAGTGCAAGACACGCTGGACGTGTGGTTTGACTCGGGCGTTACTCATTCAGCGGTAGTGGACGCGCGCGCTGAGTTTGCAGGTGACGATATCGACATGTACCTTGAAGGCTCCGATCAGCATCGCGGCTGGTTTCAGTCCTCATTATTGACTAGCGTAGCGATTAAAAATCGTGCGCCCTTTAAAAAGGTACTCACGCACGGTTTTGCTGTTGATGCCAATGGCCGTAAGATGTCCAAATCGCAGGGTAACGTGGTCGCTCCGCATGAAGTGATCAACAAATACGGCGCGGACATTTTAAGGCTGTGGGTTGCTTCAACCGATTACACCAGTGAAATTCGCACATCGGATGAAATTTTCAAGCGTAGCGCAGATGCTTATCGACGCATTCGTAACACCGCGCGCTTTTTGCTAGCCAATCTTAACGGCTTTGATCCCAAAACCGATCTGGTCGCACCAAGCGAGCTTGTGGCAGTGGATCGCTGGGCGGTGAGTAAGGCGCTGCAAGCGCAAAATGAAATTGTGCAGGCGTTTGACGAATGCAATTTTTCGCAAGTGGTGCAGCGTTTGATGCAGTTTTGTTCGGTGGAGATGGGATCTTTTTATCTCGATATCATTAAAGATCGCCAGTACACGGCGAAAACCGGCGGTCATGCGCATCGCAGCTGCCAAACTGCGCTCTTTCATATCGCAGAAGCCTTGGTGCGCTGGATGGCGCCAATTATGCCGTTTACTGCTGACGAAATTTGGCAGCATTTGCCAGGCGCGCGTGAGCCGTTTGTCTTCACGCAGTGCTGGTACGACAAACTCTTTGATCTTGGCGCCGATGAGCGTGTGAATGATGAAACCTGGCAGCAGCTTTTGCAAGTGCGTGCTGCAGTGAATAAAGAGCTTGAGCAAGCGCGTAACGACAAGCTGTTTGGCAGCTCACTTGAGGCGGCGGTCAATTTATACGTTTCGCCTGCGCTGCTTGCAAGCCTAACCGCTTTAGGCGATGAACTGCGCTTTGTGCTGCTGACATCAAAAGTGAGCGTGCATGAGTTAAGTTTGGCGCCGCAAAGCGTGCGTGCGACTGAGCTTGCCGGTTTATCTGTGCTTATCGAACGTGTTGATGCGCCAAAATGTGAGCGCTGCTGGCACCACGTAGCTGATGTTAGCCCGACTGAGCATGGCGAGATCTGTGGCCGCTGCGTTACTAATTTGAGCGGTGTCGGTGAAATTCGTGAATTTGCCTAATCAAAAGGAGATGGGATGCAAAAGATCACTTTGAATCAATCTGGGCTGCGCTGGCTATGGCTGACCGGTTTGATGCTGGCACTCGATATTGGCACAAAATATTGGGTGATGAACAGCATCGGTTATGGGTGGGAGCATCGCATCGAAATTTTCCCATTTTTCAATTTATTGCACGTACATAACTACGGCGCCGCTTTTAGTTTTTTAAGCGACGCTGGCGGCTGGCAGCGCTGGTTTTTTTCAAGCCTCGCGCTGGGCGTTTGTATCATGTTGCTGGTGTGGATGCGCCAGCTTCCTGCGAAAAATAGGCTGCTTAACATTGCTTACGCGCTGGTGATAAGTGGCGCACTCGGTAATTTATTTGACCGCGTTATCCATGGTTATGTGGTTGATTTTTTAGATTTTTATTACAAGCAATACCACTGGCCAGCTTTTAATGTGGCAGACGTTGCCATTTGTATTGGAGCGGGCCTTATTTTACTCGAAAGTTTTTTACACGAGGATAAGTCGCAAGCGGCAGGGGATAAATGAGAGTTTTATTGGCAAACCCGCGCGGCTTTTGCGCGGGAGTAGATAGAGCAATTGCTATCGTTGAGCGCGCACTAGAGCTGTTTGCCGCTCCCATCTATGTGCGCCATGAAGTGGTGCATAACCGCTTTGTGGTGGAGGGGCTAAAGGCACGCGGCGCCATTTTCGTTGAAGAGCTTGCAGAAGTGCCGCATGGTGCAATCGTGATCTTTTCGGCGCATGGCGTAGCGCAGTCGGTGCGTGAAGAGGCGAAGCTGCGCGGTCTGCAAGTGTTTGATGCGACCTGTCCATTAGTTACCAAGGTGCATATGGAAGTGGCACGTGCGAGCCGCAAAAATGCCGAAGTGGTGTTAATTGGCCATGCAGGTCACCCTGAGGTAAATGGCACGATGGGACAATATGCCAGTACACAAGGCGCCATTTATCTGATTGAAAAAGTAGAAGATGTTGAAAAGTTGCAAATTAAGCAGCCTGATGATCTGTACTTTGTCAGCCAAACCACGCTTTCCATCGATGAAACAAAATCGATTGTTGCTGCGCTGCGCGCTCGCTTTGCTAATATCCAAGGTCCGCACAAAGACGATATTTGCTACGCGACGCAAAATCGCCAAGATGCAGTACGCGAGCTTGCGCTGCATTCGGATGTGGTCATTGTGGTCGGCTCAAAAAACAGCTCTAACTCTAACCGGCTGCGCGAGCTTGCGCAAAAGATGGGCGTACCAGCTTATCTTGTTGATCAAGCCCAAGATATTGACGCAAGCTGGCTGCAAGGCTGCGCCGTGGTCGGCATTAGCGCTGGGGCTTCTGCGCCGCAGCAGCTTGTAGAGCTCATCATTGATAAGATCAAATCATTAGGCGCAACCAGTGTTGAAGAGCTCAGTGGTATAGAGGAAAAAATGGTCTTTGAGTTGCCAAAAGAGCTACAAATTAAGCAGTTAGATTAGTTATTAAAAGGGACGCTATGCTTAAAATTGCGATAGCCGGAGCGGCAGGAAAAATGGGGCGCGCTTTAATTGCTGCAGTGCAAAAAAATAGCGAGCTGCAGCTTTGCGCGGCGATTGACCGTAAAGACAGCACGCTGCTTGGCTGTGATGCTGGCGAGCTTGCTGGGATTGGGCGCATTGGTGTGCCTGTCACAGGAGCGCTGCGTGAGCAGCTTGCAAGCTTTGATGTGCTGGTTGATTTTAGCTCACCGGCGGCAACCATTGAACACCTTGCTTTGTGTCGAGGCGCCGGTAAAAAAATGGTGATCGGTGCAACCGGTTTTTCTTGCGAGCAGCATGCGGCAATCAACGCCGTGCGCGATACGGCGCTTGTGATCGCGCCAAATTACAGCGTCGGGGTTAATGTGCTGTTTAAGCTGCTGGAAAAAGCGGCTGCCGTGATGGGTGAAAGCTGCGATATTGAAATTATCGAAGCGCATCATCGTTATAAAGTCGACGCACCATCGGGTACCGCGCTTGGCATGGGGCATGCAATTGCTGGCGCGCTGGGTAAAGAGCTTTTGGATGTGGCGGTTTTTACGCGAGAAGGCAACGCGAGTGCTCGTAAGCCAGGCGAGATTGGTTTTGCTACCGTGCGCGGCGGCGACATTGTCGGTGAGCACACGGCAATGTTTGCCGCGCTTGGTGAAAGGCTTGAGATCAGCCATAAGGCTTCTAGTCGCGATACCTTTGCCCATGGCGCGCTACGCGCTGCCATTTGGCTTTCTCAGCAGCCAAACGGCGTTTATAGCATGCAAGACGTACTGCAGCTGCACCGGTTGTGATCCCCTTGAGCAAACAACACTGTTTGCTCAAATTTCCTTACATCCATCCCTTTATTTAATAATTTTAAATATATTGTTTTTGTAAACGCATTGCAGTATGAATTTATTAATCTAGAAGTAAACTTGCTGTGCAAATATTAATAAATAGTATTTTATGAAATAAGTTTATTAAAGGTGAGCTGTGTACTGCAATTTTATTTTAAATATAAAAACTTATTTTAATAAAGCTAAAAGATTGCTTTGCAGTATATTAAATAATAGGCGTTATAAAGAAGGCGCTTTTAGCTCAGACCTTGTCAGTCTCTAAAATAAACCCAATGAAAACAATGGCTTGCTGTGCGTGCTTGCAAGGGGGCAACGATTGTCGCTCGCTGATAAAGCTCGCTTTATTAAAGAGAAATATATCATTCTCTTAATTTTTATAGCGAGAGTAAATTTCTATATTATGCCTCTCATTGAGCCTGTCAATTACTTTTCTTTATAACTAAGGCGTGCAGTTAAGTTTTTTTAAATAAAGTGAAAAATAGTTAAAAATAAAGCTGTTTTTAAGAAGAAATTATTTACAAGGAAGGTGATTTATATATAATGACCATGTTGCTAGACAGTTAAATGTTTTGTTGGCTTAAAAATTGGACATTCTTGTGCTGGCAACTCATAAAAAACAATATAAAAGAGGTCATAAATGAAAAAATTACTACTTGCTATTGCAGTACTTACTGCAGCGGGCGCGCAAGCTGGTTTAAATGAGACAAAACGTCTTGAAGGCGCAGAGTATAACTTCCCATTTAGTATGGAAGCCTATGAGGCGGGCACTAAAGTTCAACATAACGATCGCCTGTTCCAGTGTAAAGATGGTCAAGCTGCTGGTTTTTGTAAGCAATGGTCAGTATCTGCAAACCAATATGAGCCAGGCATAGGCTTTGCTTGGGAAATGGCGTGGACTGAAATCACTCCTGTGCCAAAAGAAGGCGTAGACTACCACTTTGATTTCCCTGACCACCATAACATTTATACCGCGGGTGTCTTGGTTGAGAACAATGGCAAAACCTACCGTTGTAAGCCATTTCCAAACTCAGGCTACTGCTCACAGTGGAGCGAAAGCGATACCCAGTATGAGCCAGGAGTTGGTTTTGCTTGGAACATGGCGTGGGATGAAGTAGGTCCTGCTGGTAAAAAACTGCCAAGTCGCTTCTAATTGTTTTAGAACAAGCGGTAAGCCAAGGGGGTGACCCCTTGGCTTTTTTTTCGTGAATTTTGTGGTGTAGCTATTAAGCTCGCTGATCTTGTCATGAGTTACATATTGCGCCGCTTTGTTTGTATCATCTTAATTGTTTGCAGCCCTTTGCCGTTTTTTTATTTAAGCGCCTCTTAAATTAGGGCAAACACTGCGCAGGCTGTCATTGATAACTGGTTGTTATTGGCAGCTCATTTCTCCTGCTATTTTTTGTCAAATTGTGCATCGTTTAAAGCATGCTTGGCTGCACTTTTGCCGATTTAGCTTTCTTTACAAAGCCGTTACGTTATTTGGTCAGCGTTTAAAATGCAGGGACTGCATTGTTAATGCATTTAAACTGCATTTTTATGCGTAATAAAATAACGGCAAAAAGTTTCGTTAGTCAGCTCTCACTAACGCTTGCAAAAAAATCATGCTAACACCTAATTTTGCCTATAGCTGCGCTATTGATAAATTAGCTTGCAAAGGAAACCGTTTGCTTGCATCGAATAAAAATTTTGTAAATGCTGCTTGGTCTGCTTTATAGGGGGTTTGCGTCATAAATATTGTTTTTTGACTCGTTAGTGGTGCGTAAGGCTTTTTTTAGGTAAAACAAATAACTTATTGACACAAAAATGCTAAATCTATAACCTTTATACAATTTGTCAAAACTTTGCATATTATGCGAATTGGCATTGGTACCTGAAGCGATATGCTTCGCTATGCTTTTTTATTGAATATTTATTCGGGGGTGTTTTGGGTATGCATGCGCTTTTAGCATTAGCCGATGGGACGATTTTTGAAGGGATAGCGGTTGGGGGACAAGGGGTTGCAGTAGGAGAAGTGGTTTTCAATACAGCAATGACCGGTTATCAAGAAATTCTCACTGATCCTTCCTATTCAAAGCAAATCGTTACTTTTACCCATCCTCACATAGGCAATACCGGCGTTAATTTGGCCGACCAAGAATCCACAAAAATCCACGCGCAAGGCCTCATTATTCACGATCTCCCGCGTTACACCTCAAATTTTCGCTCCACACAAACACTTACCGATTTTCTGCGTAGCCAAAATGTTGTTGGCATCGCCGATGTTGATACGCGCGCGCTAACAAGACTGTTGCGTGAAAAAGGGGCTCAAAACGGTTGTATTATGGTGGGCGAAAAGGTTGAACCGCAGCAGGCGGTGCAACTTGCGCGCGAGTTTAGTGGGCTTGCTGGCGTTGATTTGGCAAAAATGGTTAGCACACCAAAGTCTTATAGCTGGACGCAAGGCTCGTGGACGCTTGAAGACGGTCTGCCTGCCGCAAAAGCGCAAGAGTTGCTGCCTTACCATGTTGTCGCTTATGACTTTGGCATCAAGCAAAATATTTTGCGCATGTTAGTCGACAGAGGTTGCCGTGTTACGGTTGTGCCGGCGACAACGCCCGCGAGTGATGTATTGAATTTAAAGCCTGATGGGCTTTTTTTTTCAAATGGCCCAGGCGATCCGGCCGCTTGCACTTACGCGATAGATGCTTGTAAGCAATTGTTAGAAAAATACATTCCTATTTTTGGTATCTGCCTTGGTCATCAAATTCTAGCGCTCGCCGCTGGCGCGCAAACAAAAAAAATGAAATTTGGTCATCATGGCGCAAACCACCCCGTTAAAGATCTTAAGCGTGAGCAAGTCTTGATCACTTCGCAAAATCATGGTTTTGCTGTTGATGAGCAAAGCTTGCCGCCCAATGTGCGCGCTACGCATGTTTCGTTGTTTGATGGCTCGCTGCAGGGAATAAGTTTAACTGATCGGCCTGCATTTAGCTTTCAAGGGCACCCAGAAGCAAGCCCTGGTCCTCACGATGCGGCGCCACTTTTTGATCAGTTTATTGAATTAATTAAACAATTTCGCGCTTAAGGAGCACAGAAATGCCAAAACGCACTGATATTAACTGCATTTTGATCCTAGGCGCCGGCCCGATTGTGATAGGACAGGCGTGTGAGTTTGACTATTCGGGTACGCAGGCTTGTAACGCGCTCAAAGAAGAAGGCTATCGCGTTGTTTTAGTTAACTCAAATCCTGCTACCATCATGACGGATCCTGAGCTTGCCGATGCCACTTACATTGAGCCTATCACGTGGGAAGTGGTGCGTGAGATCATCGCAAAAGAGCGGCCGGATGCAATCTTGCCAACCATGGGCGGGCAGACGGCGCTTAACTGCGCGCTGGATCTTGCAAAATTTGGCGTACTTGAAGAGTTTGGCGTGCAGCTGATCGGCGCAAATGTGCAGGCAATTGAAAAGGCAGAAGATCGCGCCTTATTTGACCAAGCGATGCGTAAAATCGGCTTAAGCTGCCCACGCTCAGGGGTTGCAAAAACTGAGCAGCAAGCACATGAAATTCTTGAAAAGATTGGCTTGCCGTGCATCATTCGTCCTTCATTTACCATGGGCGGCAGCGGCGGTGGTATCGCGTACAACCTTGAAGAGTTTACGCAAATTTGCGCGCGCGGATTTGAGCTTTCGCCAACGCATGAGCTTTTGATCGACGAGTCTTTGATCGGCTGGAAAGAGTACGAAATGGAGGTGGTACGCGATCAAAACGATAACTGCATCATTGTCTGTACCATCGAAAACATTGATCCTATGGGTATTCACACCGGCGACTCTATCACCGTTGCGCCAGCGCAGACGCTGACTGACAAAGAATATCAATTAATGCGTAACGCCTCGATTGCTGTGCTGCGTGAAATTGGCGTGCAGACCGGCGGCTCTAACGTGCAGTTTGGTATTAACCCTAAAGATGGGCGCATGGTGGTGATCGAGATGAACCCACGTGTGTCGCGCTCATCGGCGCTGGCCTCAAAAGCGACGGGCTTTCCCATTGCTAAAGTGGCGGCAAAATTGGCGGTAGGCTTTACTCTTGATGAGCTTTCTAATGAGATCACAAAAGGCGTGATCCCCGCTTCTTTTGAGCCGTCGCTTGACTACGTTGTCACTAAAATTCCCCGTTTTAATTTTGAAAAGTTTGCCGGAACCAATGATCGTTTAACAACGCAGATGAAATCGGTCGGCGAAGTGATGGCGATGGGGCGCACCTTTGCTCAGTCGCTGCAAAAAGCGCTGTGCAGCTTAGAGGTAGGGCTTAGCGGGCTTGATGAGCAGATTGATTTTTGTGCAGCTGATGCGTACAGCACGCTTCGCTACGAGCTAAAAGAGGCGGGAGCGCTGCGCATTTGTTATGTTGCGGACGCTTTTCGCGCCGGATTTAGCGTGGCAGAGGTGGCTAAACTGACGCAAATCGACAGCTGGTTTTTAGAGCAAATTGCAGAGCTTGTACTCTTTGAAGGCAGCCTAAAAGAGGGCGGTTTTGCTGCGCTATCGGCGCAGCTGTTACGTCGCGCGAAAAAACAAGGTTTTTCTGATCAGCGTATTGCGCGTCTTGTGGGCGTGCAAGAGGCGCAAATTCGCGCCCTGCGTGAGCGTTTTAATGTGCATCCCGTCTACAAGCGCGTAGACAGCTGTGCGGGCGAGTTTGCCAGTGAAACTGCATATTTTTATTCAAGTTACGATATGCAGTGCGAGGCTGCGCCTTCTGATCGTAAAAAAATCATGGTATTAGGCGGTGGGCCAAACCGCATTGGTCAAGGTATTGAGTTTGATTATTGCTGCGTGCATGCAGCTCAAGCGCTGCGCCTTGATGGTTATGAGACCATTATGGTCAACTGTAATCCTGAAACGGTTTCAACCGACCATGACACCTCGGATCGCCTCTATTTTGAGCCAATCACCCTAGAAAGCGTGTTAGCCATCGCGCGCATAGAGCAGCCATGTGGCGTCATTGTGCAGTATGGCGGCCAGACGCCGCTTAAACTGGCTAAAGCGCTTGAAGAAGCGGGAGTGCCCATTATTGGCACTTTGCCAGACGCGATTGATCGCGCTGAAGATCGTAAGCGTTTTCAAGAAGTTGTTAATAAGCTTGGCCTTTTGCAGCCAGAAAATGCCACGGTTTCTTCGCTTGAAGAAGCGCTAAGCTGCGCTAAGCGCATCGGTTACCCGTTGGTGGTGCGCCCTTCGTATGTGCTTGGCGGGCGTGCGATGGAAATCGTTTATGACGATGCGGATCTGCGCCGCTATTTTTGTGAAGCCGTGAGCGCTTCCCACAGTGCGCCGGTGCTGCTTGATCGCTTCTTAGATGATGCGGTTGAAGTGGACGTTGATGCGATTTGTGATGGAAAAACAGTGCTGATTGGCGCCATTATGGAGCACATTGAGCAAGCGGGTGTGCACTCAGGCGATTCGGCCTGCGCGCTGCCTCCTTACACTTTACCGCACAGCGTGCAGCAGCAGCTGCGTGAGCAGGTGCGCAAATTGGCGCTCGAGCTTGATGTGCGTGGTTTGATGAACGTGCAGTTTGCCATAAAAGCGGGGCAAGTTTACCTTATAGAGGTTAACCCGCGCGCTGCGCGTACCGTGCCCTTTGTTTCTAAGGCGACCGGCGTGCCGCTTGCTAAAATTGCAGCGCGTGTTATGGCCGGCCAAAGTTTGGCGCAGCAAGGGATTTATGAAGAAGTTATTCCTCCTTTCTTCTCTGTGAAAAAAGTGGTTTTCCCCTTTAATAAATTTGCACAGGTCGATCCGCTACTCGGGCCTGAAATGCGTTCAACCGGTGAGGTGATGGGGATGGCGCAAGATTTTGCTGCAGCTTTTGCTAAAGCCGATTTGTGCTGTAACGTGACCTACCAAGTAGGCGGCCGCGCGCTGTTATCTGTGCGTGGGCCTGACAAAGCGCGTATCGTGCCGCTAGCTAAAAAATTATTGGAATTAGGCTTTGAGCTCGACGCTACGCACGGCACGGCTGTTGCGCTCGGCGAGGCGGGCATAAATCCGCGCTTAGTCAATAAAGTGCACGAAGGGCGTCCGCATGTGCTTGATAGGCTTAAAAATGGCGAATACAGCTACGTAGTGAATACTACCGAGGGGCGAAAAGCTATCGAAGATTCAAAATTGCTACGCCGTAGCGCGCTTGATCAAAAGGTCAATTACACAACAACGCTTAATGCTGCTTTTGCTTTTTGTTTAGCGCTAGAGGCAACGCAATTAACTTGCGTTACCTCGTTGCAATCGCGTCATGCTGCCATTGCTGAGCAAGGATCAGTTAACAGGCAGTTTTTGCTGTAAAAGTGATTGATAAAGCGCGCGCTCAAACGCAAAAATGGGCTGCTGCGCTTTATCTTGCACCTTGCTTTCATCCGGATAGTGGTAGTGGCTGACAAGCTGCACCACGATAAAATCGCGATCCGGGCGCTGCAATACTCCAACTAAATTGTAGGAGCCAAAAATGGCGCCAGATTTTGCTTGCAGTTTTCCTTTGATAGGGGCGTTGCGTAAACTGGGGCGAAATTTGAGCGTGCCGTCAATGCCGGATGTTGGCAAAATGGCGAGTAGCTCTTGGCGTTTATTTTTGTAGATCCACTGCATGATCTGAGCGAGCTGCTCGGCGGTCATCAAGTTATTGCGTGATAAGCCTGATCCGTCGACAAGCACGGCGCTTGTCAAATCAATGTTGGCCTGCTCTTTTAAAATAATTTTGAGCGCCTTGGTGCCGTTAATGAACGAGCCTGGCTGGCGGTAATAGCGATGCCCGATTATTTTCAATAAGTTATCTGCGATTAAATTGTCAGAGTCTTTAAGCATTGTGCTTAATAACACGTCGCGTTTCGCCGAAAAATGGCTTGCTATTAGGGTACCTTGATATTTACGTCCGGCTGGCAACATTTGCACCTTGCCGTTAAAGCCAATACCAAGCTCTGATAAAAGCTGCTTGGTGACGGCGGCAGCATATTTACTCGGATTTTGCACCGCAAATTTAAGCGGAAATGGCCCGTCTTGCTTAGGAATACAGCCGGTTAATTGATAGTGGTTTTGGCTGTTAGCTTTAAGCTCTAAATCGCAATTGGCCTCTTGTTGCTGCTCTTTAGTGAGCGCTTTAACTGCTGATGAGGTGGTAATGGGCTGGTGTGGCGGCACATACAACCGCGTTTTATTGCTTTGCGCCGTATTGTAAAGCGTGGCGTGCACGCAGTTTCCTTCGAGCGTAATCGCGCTGGTTGGCGCGCTGTAGCAGACGCCTAAAATGTCCCACGGCAGGCCGACGGCGAGATCATAACCGCTAAAAATCGAGTCATCGAGCCAAATATTTCCTTCAATTTTACTGATCCCGCGCTGCTTTAATTTAGCAAGGAGCGCTTTAAGATCTTTTCTAAGCAAAGTGGGGTCGCCACCAAAATGAATGACCACATCTTGTTGATCTTTAAATAATTTTGTCTCAAAGGAGAAATCTTTGGGCAGATAAACAGAGCTTGCCAGCGCGACGGTTAATTTTTGCGTGCTGCCTGGCGCGAGCAGAACATTTTTATTTTGTGTAATGTATTCATTGTTTTGCTTTGCATCGATGACGTAAAGCCCAAGCAGTGAGCCTTGTGGCAGATGCTTGCTAGCGAGCGATTGAATGTTTGTGGCATGCGCGGCGCTGGCGGTAAATAATAGCGCCGTGGAATAAAGCGCTCCTAGCAGCGTACGGCGTTGTAGCATAGAAAAACTCCTAATAATTAAAAAAATTGCAAATTCAGATCCCTACTTTTTTATCTTTTTCGGAATAAAAATAGCGATTAATCCTCACGAGCCGATAGCAGGAAAAAGCCCTGACTATGTGCTAAATATTTTTCTGTGCAACGATGGGAATTGAAGAAAACAGCGCCGAGGCACTGATCACAAAAAACATAAAAGTGTACTGGTAAAAAGTAATTTTGTTTAGAGGTTTAGAGCCTAAAACATGCGAGTTGTAAAGCTGCAATATTGTTAGTTACTGAAAAATAGCAGAAAAATATCTAAGATAGATTAATATTATAAAGCTAGCTGTGCGCTTTTTTCTTGAAAAATCGCTATCGATCTTCATGAATAACTTGTTTACACTCAGGCTAAATAGCAGCTTTAGTTACGCCACGCAAAGTTTCTGCGCGTGGCTTTTTTTGTAGAACAAGCGATTTATAGGTAGAGTGAAATATGGAAAAAGTACCGATGACGGTGAACGGTGAAAAGTTATTGCGCGAAGAATTGCAACGCTTGATGAAGCGTCGCCCTTTGATCACACAAGCGATTGCTGAAGCGCGTGAGCTTGGGGATCTTAAAGAGAACGCCGAATATCATGCCGCGCGTGAAGAGCAAGGTTTGTGCGAGGCGCAAATTCGCGATATCGAATACAAGCTTTCTGTTGCTCATGTCATTGATATTTCAAAGATAAAAAATGAAGGCAAGGTTATCTTTGGCGCGACAGTGTCGGTGATCAATTGCGACACGGATGAAGCGCTCACTTATCAGATAGTGGGCGATGATGAAGCAGATATTAAGCGCAATTTAATTTCGGTGAACTCGCCGATTGCGCGTGGCCTGATTGGCAAGTCTGAAGGTGATGAGGTGTCAATCAATACGCCAAGCGGCGTGCGAGTACTGGAAATCGAAAAGGTTGAGTATATCTAGCGCAAAAAAGGCCGCTGCAGGTGCTGCGGTCTTTATTTGCCGTGAAAATTATTTGCGAGGAAGCTGAATTTTTTGTTCTTCGCTTGGGCGGTATAAGACCAAAGTTTTGCCGATGATTTGCACTTGCTGAGCTTTAGTTTCACGCACAATCGCGTTTGCTATCAGCACTTTAGTGTCTCTGTCTTCTGCTGCAATTTTTACTTTGATGAGCTCGTGGTGTGTAAGTGCTTGATCTATTTCGGCTAAAACAGCCTCAACCAAGCCATTTGCTCCCATAAGAACAACCGGCTTAAGATCGTGCGCAAGCCCTTTTAAAAACTGCTTTTGTTTTGTAGTTAACTTCATAGTGATTCTATTAATTCTGTGTGAGGGTTGAAAAGGGACGATTCTAGCGCCATATCGTTTTAAATTGAATCACTATTCAAGAAAGCGCTGTATATGCTTGCAATATATTGATAAATAAGCTTATGCGCGAACATTGTTTTTTTTCGTTATGATGTGAACTTAAGGCCGTAGCGCTAAGCGGTTTGAAAGTAGTAGTACAATTTAGCAAAGGTTTATAACAGGTCAAACAGATGAGTAAAAAGAAGCACTCAAGCAGCTCTGGTCGTTGGTTAAAAGAACATTTTGATGATAAATATGTGAAAGAAGCGCAAAAAAAGGGATTTCGTTCACGTGCTATTTTTAAACTAGATGAAATTCAGGGCAAAGATAAATTATTAAGATCAGGCATGACGGTTGTCGATCTTGGCGCAGCCCCTGGGGGATGGTCTCAATATGCAGCAGAGCAGGTTGGGGCAAGCGGTGTTATTATTGCTTGTGATATTTTACCGATGGATTCTTTGCCAGGCGTGAGTTTTTTGCAGGGCGACTTTCGTGAAGAAGCGGTGCTTAATGCCTTGCTTGAGCGCATAGCGGATAAGCCGGTTGATATGGTGATGTCGGACATGGCGCCCAACATGAGTGGTAATTTAGTTTCTGATCAAGCTAGAGCAATGTATCTTGTTGATCTAGCTTTAGATATGTGTCAGCAGGTTTTAGTTGCTGGTGGCTCATTTATTGTGAAAGTGTTTCAAGGTGACGGGTTTGATAACTATCTGGCGCAAGTTCGCACTTTGTTTAATACAGTAAAAATTCGTAAACCGGACTCATCGCGGGCGCGCTCGCGGGAAGTCTACATTGTGGCTACAGGCTATAAACTGTAGTAACCTAGGTTAGTTAATATTGATTATGAGAGGTTTTCACCTTGAGTGATATGGCTAAAAATTTGATCCTTTGGCTGGTTATTGCAGTGGTACTGATGTCAGTTTTCCAAAGCTTTGGTACCAGCGATAAAGCAAAAAATCAGGTGGACTACACAACTTTTGTGACTGAGATTGGGCAAAATAAGCTCCAAGACGTGCAGTTTAACAATCGTGAGCTCAAAGTCACTCGGCGTGATGGGACGGGGTACGTCACTTACATGCCGGTTTATCAAGATCCTAAATTACTTGATGATCTGATCAACAAAAAAGTTCAAGTACGCGGCACGCCGCCAGAAGAGCCAAGCATTTTGGCCTCTATTTTCATCTCTTGGTTCCCGATGCTGCTTTTAATTGGCGTTTGGGTCTTCTTTATGCGCCAGATGCAAGGTGGCGGTAAAGGTGCGATGTCTTTTGGTAAATCAAAAGCGCGTATGATGAGTGAAGATCAGATCAAAACCACTTTTGCGGATGTCGCAGGTTGCGATGAAGCCAAAGAAGACGTTAAAGAGCTGGTTGATTATCTTCGCGATCCCAGTCGTTTTCAAAATTTGGGCGGAAAAATCCCAACCGGTATTTTGATGGTAGGGCCGCCAGGAACGGGTAAAACCTTGCTCGCAAAAGCGATTGCTGGCGAAGCGAAAGTGCCATTTTTCACGATTTCAGGTTCTGATTTTGTTGAAATGTTTGTCGGTGTTGGTGCCTCGCGTGTGCGTGATATGTTCGAGCAAGCTAAAAAGGCAGCGCCTTGTATCATCTTTATCGATGAAATCGACGCAGTTGGCCGTCAGCGTGGCGCAGGTCTTGGCGGTGGTCATGATGAGCGTGAGCAAACACTTAACCAAATGCTTGTTGAAATGGACGGCTTTGAAGGCAACGAAGGGATCATCGTGATTGCGGCAACTAACCGCCCTGACGTGCTCGATCCTGCTTTGCTGCGCCCAGGCCGTTTTGATCGCCAAGTGGTGGTAGGGCTGCCTGACGTACGTGGTCGTGAGCAAATTTTAAAAGTGCACATGCGTAAAGTGCCGCTGGCTGAAGATGTGCAAGCTTCTTTAATTGCGCGCGGTACACCAGGCTTTTCTGGTGCGGATCTGGCAAACCTTGTTAACGAAGCCGCGCTTTTTGCGGCGCGTCATAACAAGCGTGTGGTTTCGATGAACGAATTTGAGCTTGCTAAAGATAAGATCATGATGGGCGCTGAGCGCAAATCAATGGTAATGTCTGAGGAAACCAAAGAAGCGACCGCTTACCATGAAGCGGGGCACGCGGTGGTTGGGCGCTTAGTGCCTGAGCACGATCCTGTGTATAAGGTATCAATTATTCCTCGAGGCCGCGCTTTGGGTGTCACTATGTATCTGCCTGAGCAAGATCGCGTTAGCTTGTCGCGCCAGCATCTTGAATCAATGATTTCAAGCATGTACGGTGGCCGTCTGGCGGAAGAGCTTATTTATGGTCCTGAAAAAGTGTCAACCGGCGCGTCTAATGACATTGAACGAGCGACTGATATTGCGCGTAAAATGGTGACGCAGTGGGGATTTTCGGACAAGCTTGGGCCTCTTTTGTATGCAGAAGAAGAAGGCGAAGTGTTTTTGGGTCGCTCGATGACTAAAAGCAAGCACATGTCTGATGAAACCGCGCGCCTGATTGATGCTGAGATCCGCAATTTGATTGATCGCAACTATTTACGTGCGAAAAAAATCATCGAAGAAAATATGGATATCATGCACGCGATGAAAGACGCGTTGATGAAGTATGAGACTATCGATGCGGGGCAAATTGATGATTTGATGGCACGTCGCACGGTACGTGAGCCTGCCGATTGGCATAAAAACGACAAACCGTCGAGTGATACACCATCGTCGCCAACGCCTAGCGAGCCGACAGCAAAAAGCGGTGATGATAAATTGTCTCAGCAGCATTGGACCTGATCTTTTAAAAAAAGTGAATTTTAACTTATTCAAAGCCCCAACTTGTTGGGGTTTTATTTTATGTGGCGATCACTGTAATGAAATTGCTAAGCAAAGAAAAAGAGCTCGATCTTGCAACACCTAAAGTTATGGCTATTTTAAATGTCACGCCCGATTCATTCTCGGACGGTGGTAAACATCAGCGCCTTGATAGCGCGATTGAATTTGCCGCGCAGGCCTTACAACATGGCGCGGCTATCATCGATATTGGCGGAGAGTCAACGCGCCCAGGAGCGGCTTGGGTGAGCGAAGAAGAAGAGCTTGAGCGCACTATTAATGTTATTGAAGCGCTTCGTGCGCGTTTTGATTGCTGGATATCGATTGACACGAGTAAGGCTGTGGTTATGCGCGAAGCTGTTGCGGCCGGCGCGGATCTTATCAACGATGTGCGAGCGCTTACGCAGCCCAGCGCTTTAGAGGCGGCAGCGTCAGCCAATGTGCCTATTTGTTTGATGCATATGCAAGGTGAGCCGCTCACCATGCAGCAAGCGCCGGTTTATCAAAATATTTTTGACGAGCTTGATCAGTTTTTTAGCGCAAGAATTGCGGCCTGTTTAGATGCCGGCATTAGCAAAAGTCAGCTGATTTTAGATCCCGGTTTTGGTTTTGGTAAAAAGTTAGCGCACAACTATCAATTGCTTGCTAATCTTGCGCACTTTCACCATTTTTCTTTACCGCTGTTAAGCGGGACATCAAGAAAATCCATGTTATATAAAATGCTAAATTCATCGCCTCAAGATGTTCTTGGCGCCAGTCTGGCAAGCGCTATCTTTGCTGCGCAGCAGGGGGCGCATATAGTCCGTGTGCATGACGTCAAAGAGACTGTGCATGCGCTACAGGTGATACAAGCGTTGAACGAAATAAAGGAGAGGCTATGACGCAGCGAAAATATTTTGGTACTGATGGTGTGCGCGGCAAGGTGGGTGATTTTCCGATCACGCCCGATTTTGTTTTAAAATTGGGCTGGGCGGCGGGTCGAGTGCTCAGCAAAAGTGGCACTAAAAAAGTGTTGGTCGGTAAAGATACGCGCATTTCAGGTTATATGATGGAGTCTGCTTTAGAGGCGGGGCTTTCGGCGGCAGGCTTGCAAACTGCCCTGACAGGGCCTATGCCAACGCCGGCCATTGCGTATTTGACGCAAACTTTTCGCGCCGAAGCGGGCATTGTGATCTCAGCTTCGCACAATCCTTATTATGACAACGGGATCAAGTTTTTCTCATCGGCTGGAACGAAATTGCCTGATGAAGTTGAGCTTGCTATTGAAGAAGAGCTTGATAAACCTTTTACTTGCGTTGAGTCTGCGCTGTTAGGCAAGTCAAAGCGCATTGTTGATGCCGCCGGCCGTTACATTGAATTTTGTAAAGGCACTTTTCCAAAACATTTAAGCCTTAGTGGCCTTAAAATTGTGGTGGATTGCGCACACGGCGCGACTTACCACATCGCGCCGGCCGTTTTTAGCGAGCTTGGCGCAGAAGTGGTCGCTATCGGCGTTGAGCCTAATGGGATCAACATTAACGACAAAGTTGGCGCAACCGATGTGCGTGCCTTGCAGAAAAAAGTGCTCGAGGTGCAAGCTGATTTAGGCGTTGCTTTTGATGGCGACGGCGATCGCGTGATGATGGTTGATCATCTTGGCAATCAAATTGATGGCGATCAAATAGCCTACATCGTTGCAAAAGAGGCGCTGCGCAAAAAACGCCTTAATGGCGGCGTTGTGGGCACTTTAATGTCGAATATGGGGCTGGAAGTTGCACTTAGGCGGCTTGATATTCCTTTTGCTCGAGCAAATGTGGGCGATCGCTATGTGCTTGAATTAATGCAAGAGCGCGGTTGGACGATTGGCGCAGAAAATTCGGGCCACGTTATTTTGCTGGATAAAGTGACGACGGGAGATGGCATTGTCGCGGCATTGCAAGTGCTTGCTGGGGTGGTGGCGACCGGTGAAAGCTTGTATCAGCTTAGCCAAAGCGTGATCCTTTTTCCTCAAGTACTTGAAAACGTAAGATTTAGTGGCAGCTGTGATCCACTGTTATCGGCGCAAGTGCAAGAGGCGAAAGCGGATGTTGAAGCAAAACTTGGCAACAATGGCCGCGTGCTGCTGCGAAAATCCGGTACTGAGCCACTGATCCGCGTGATGGTCGAGGGCGAAAATGCCGCGCAAGTGAGCATGTTTGCTAAGCAGATCAGCGAAGCGGTTAAGTCAAGCTGCTAGGTGAAAACAGGAGCGGCTTTCGCGCCGCTCCTTGGAAAAAGTTTTGTCTGCCAATAGCTTAAAAACTGTGCAATTAATCGGTTTTTTTAAAGACGCTTATAATTTTTGCTTGTTTTGCTAACGGCATTTGGCTATGATTTGGCGTATTCCTTACTGGGATACTGTGTGGGCGCCCAATGTGAGGCTCTCCAAAGTTAAAGCAGAGGTGTTCTGTGTACGAAGCGTTACTTGTGGTGTATCTGTTAGCTGCGATTGCTGTGATCGGGTTGGTGCTGGTGCAACAAGGTAAAGGTGCTGATATGGGAGCGTCTTTTGGCTCCGGTGCATCAAACACTGTGTTTGGCTCTTCAGGTTCCGGTAATTTTTTAAGTCGTATGACTTCTATTTTTGCGTGTATATTTTTTGTTTTAAGTTTGGTGCTAGGTAACTTAACCACACATAAAACAAAGCAAGTTGGCGTTTTTAATGATTTAAGCAAGCCTTCCGTATCGCAACAAGTAGAAGCAAAGAAAACGACTGAAGAGCAAAAAGCTCCAGCAACACCGAATTAAAAGTTTTCTGCCGAGGTGGTGAAATTGGTAGACACGCTATCTTGAGGGGGTAGTGCTCATTGAGCATGCGGGTTCAAGTCCCGCTCTCGGCACCATAATAAAAAATTGGTATCTTATGCCAATTTTATGTAACATCGTCCTGTTTCGGACGCGGGATGGAGCAGTCTGGTAGCTCGTCGGGCTCATAACCCGAAGGTCGTTGGTTCAAATCCAGCTCCCGCAACCATATTCTTGATGGCTATCGAAAAGTAGCTATCGACCATGGTGAGTAAATGCATCAGGGTCCAGTCGAAGAAACCCCGAATATCGGGGTTTTTTGTTATCCAAAGCCAGCCTTCGGCGATAAATTATGCTTTTTGTAATTGCGTAGAACAAAAAAGCGGTAGTTGCATAGCTAATGTGAACCGTGGGATGTGCTGGGCTTTTGGCCCTTTTTTATTTTAGGGGTAGTATGACAGGTTTAGAAAAGCAGTTGCATGCGATGTTGGCGTCTCCTGTGGCAGCTGCCGGTTACGAGCTAGTCGGGCTTGAGTTTATTCGAGCGGGAAGAAATGCGACATTGCGCGTTTTTATTGATCATGAAAATGGCATTAATGTCGATGATTGTGCGACTGTCAGTCACCAAATCAGCGCAGTCCTTGATGTTGAAGATCCCATTAGTGTGGCATACCACCTAGAGGTGTCCTCGCCAGGTCTTGAGCGCCCTCTTTTTAATGCAGAGCATTATCAGCGATTTATAGGCAGTGAAGCGATCATTGTCTTAAAAATGGCTATGCAAAATCGTCGCAAATGGAAAGGGGTGATAGTTTCTGTCGTTGGTGAAACGATCACCATGTTGGTTGATGGCCACGAAGAGGCGTTTGCTTTGAGCAATATTGCTAAGGCTAACCTAGTTCCTTCATTTTAAGGTTAAATGAGGCATAAGAGTTCATGAACAAAGAGATCTTGGCTGTTGTTGAGGCCGTTTCTAATGAGAAGGCCGTTCCTCGTGAGCGTATTTTTGAAGCGTTAGAGTCAGCTTTAGCTGCAGCAACTAAAAAGAAAAATGACGCTGAAATTGATGTGCGCGTTGTGATCGACAGGAAAACGGGCGACTTTGATACGTTTCGTCGCTGGCTTGTGGTGGAAGAGGTTGCTTTTCCAACCAAAGAGATCACTTTGGATGCAGCGCAGCTTGACGACGACGGCAACATCGACCCTTCGGTAAAACTCGGCGATTACGCAGAAGAGCTTATTGAATCTGTGCAGTTCGATAGGATCACAACCCAAATGGCTAAGCAAGTGATTGTGCAAAAGGTTCGCGAAGCGGAGCGTGCACAAATTGTTGAGCAATTTTTGGATAATGAAGGCGATCTTATCACCGGTACGGTAAAAAAAGTGAACCGTGATATGGTGGTCGTCGATTTAGGCAATAATGCTGAAGCTGCCATTTTGCGTGAAGATCAGCTACCTCGTGAAAATTTCCGTGCAGGCGACAGAGTGCGTGGTCTACTTTACAAAGTAGCGCCAGAAGCGCGCGGTTTTCAGCTCTTTATGACGCGCTCTAAGCCGCAAGTGCTGATCGAGTTGTTTCGCATCGAAGTGCCAGAAATTGGTGAAGAGATCATTGATGTGATGGGCGCGGCGCGCGATCCTGGCTCGCGGGCGAAAATTGCTGTAAAAACCAACGATCGCCGTATTGATCCAGTAGGCGCTTGCGTAGGTATGCGTGGCGCTCGTGTGCAGGCAGTTTCTAG
>JBOFXO010000206.1:0-9243 GCA_051654185.1 Vibrionaceae bacterium
CGTCCTGCGCCGATCACAAGATCTGCTTGCGCTAAAACGCTTGGAATATCATTGCTATAACCTAAAAAACGCACCTTGTCGGCAAAACGCGCAAAGCGCGCATCTTGCTTGCTTGCGCTAATAACCTGCACATCAAAAGCGTCGAGATCGATGCATTCACTAAGCAAGCGATAACATAAATCACCTTTAGGACCAGTCAAACGCCCAATGATAGTGATCACTTTGCGTGCATTTTGCGGAGCGGCTTGCCATTGATACTGATCCACATCAATGCCGTTGCGGCTGACTTCGAGCTTACTTTTTGGCACATTAAGCTCGTTGATCAGCTGATCAAAAATAGCCTCACACACCGGCATTGCTCGCTCTCCTAACGCGTGAAAGCGCTTTCTTGATGCGTGCACTGGCTGCTTGCCGTGTACGGTTGTCACCAACGGAATATTGGCCAATTTGCAGGCAATGTAGCAGCTCCAGCTTGACGCGCGTGAGTGTGCGTGTACCACTTGAATGTTATTTTTTTTGATGAGGTAAAGCAGATAAGCGACATGCCAAAACCGGCGAGGTACGCTGCGTTTATTAAAGCGTAATGAAAAAAATGGGCCGATGTGCGGCTTAGTCAGGGTGTCGGAAACATAAAAAACGTTGTGCCCGCGCGCGGTTAAGCTGTTGCCTACCGTTGTCGCGTACACTTCAGCACCGGTGACTTCTAGCTGGGAAAGGGCCATTAAAATATTCATTATCTACCTATTTTCAATAGAGCTGCGTGCCGTCCGGCCGCGAACGCAGTAAATTGACGATCCACATGTACTGCGCGGGATCTTCTGCTAAAAATTGTTCAATGCGCTCGTTCATCATGCGCGCGTCTTGGTGTTCGTCGCCAGAAGGAAATGGCGCTAAAGGCGCTTGAATGATCACCTCAAAGTTGCCGGTTTTTCTATCATAACGCGGCATTAAAGGGACAACTTGGGCTTGGCTAAGCTTAGCGAGTTTGCCAAGTCCTGCGAGCGTGGCTTTTTCGGTGGCAAAAAAGGGCACAAAGACACTCATCGCAGGCCCATGATCTTCATCCGGCAAGTAATAACCAAGGTAACCTTCACGCACCGATTTTATAAAGGGCTTAATGCCGTCGCTGCGCTCGTGCGTGCGCCCACCATATTTGTGGCGCTGAAAATTAAGTAGCCAGTCAGCAACGGGGTTCGCCTGCTTTTTCATCATGGCGGCCAGTTTCCAGCCGCGCGAGGCAAGCTGCATGCCTGGGTAATCAATCGCCCAGCTGTGCGGAACAAGCAAAATGATTTTTTCACCGCGCGCGACAAGCTCGGTCAAAATATGTTCGTTGCGAAATAGCGTGCGCCGCTCCAAATAGCGCTTGCTGCGCATCATGGGCGTCGCAAATCCTAGTAAAATGCAGCCGGCATTGATGTAGCACTGCTCTAAAATGTCGGCGCGCTCTTGCGCTGTTTTATGTGGAAAGCAGTGCTCAAGGTTTAGGACTGCGCGTTTTTTTGCGCGATTATTGAGCTTAACCAATCGCTTAGCCAAAATTTCTGCAAGCTTGTCACGGATCCGAAAAGGGACAAAAGCTAATATGCACGCGATTGCGACGGCAAGCCAAGTTGGCCAGTGGCGCGGGTGCAAAAAATTAAGCCGAAATTTGGGCAAGTAAACAGCATTGCTGCTAGAAGCAAGTGGTTGAGTCATACTGCTCCGCAAAAATTTAAGGTAAAGTGGCAAGATCTTACACTGAAGCGGCGCTTCGTGGCACTATTTCCTCATGAACTTGAGCCTGCATCATGATTTGCATCGGCTTAAAGAAAAAAAGTTTAGCTTTTAATAACTTTTGCAGCTGCCCGTGCAAACCTAGGCAGCTGTAAAAATTGTGAGCAATTACTATCCGTTACTTATTTAAAACTGCCATGTACTGCGCAACGCCTTGGGCAACAGTTTTAAACTCTTTATGGTAACCTGCTGCACGAACTTTAGTGAGATCGGCCTGTGTAAAGGCTTGGTAGCGCCCTTTGAGGTGGTCTGGGAAGGGGATCTCTTCTACTTGCCCTTTGCCGTGGAACGCAATCACAGCTTGTGCAACGGCGTTAAATGGCTCGGCGCGGCCTGTGCCACAGTTAAAAATGCCCGATTTGCCATTTTCCCAAAACCACAAATTCATGTCACACGCATCGCCAACATAGATGAAATCGCGTTTGAAGGTGTTGCTGCCGGCAAATAATTTAAGGTTTTCCCCTTGGTGCATTTGGGTGTTGAGGTGAAATGCAACCGATGCCATGCTGCCTTTGTGCTGCTCGCGCGGGCCGTAAACATTAAAATAACGAAAGCCCGTGACTTGCGAAAGCTCAATGCCTTGCTCGGCAGCGTCTGCCCATAGACCGCGTACGTAGTTATCAAAGAGCTGCTTTGAGTAACCGTACACATTAAGTGCGCCTTCGTATTGTGGCTCTTCGATAAAATCGTGATCGCGACCGCCGTAGGTTGCAGCAGATGAGGCGTACAAAAATGGAATTTCACGCTCTAAGCAGTAGTGTAGAAGTTCTTTTGAGTACTCATAATTATTGAGCATCATGTACTTACCGTTCCACTCAGTGGTAGCCGAGCAGGCGCCAAGGTGAAAAACACCTTCAATAGGGCCAAAATCATCGCCGGCCATAATTTGGCTTAAGAAATCATCTTTATCCATGTAATCAGCAATTTGCAGATCAACAAGATTGACAAATTTAGTGCCATCTTCAAGATCATCAACCACTAAAATATCGGTGATCCCTTTTTTATTCAGCGCTTGGACTAAATTGCTGCCAATCATGCCTGCGCCGCCGGTTACAATAATCATTTCAAAACCTCTTGTTTTGTGACGAAAAATTTTGCGCCAAAGTACTCATCATTGGCTGATATAGTTCAGTAATCTTATTAATTGTCAAGTTAACACGCTTTGCTTTGGGGAGCGTGGCTAAAACTAAAAGTTACTAAGTCATCTACTTCAGGCATTATACTTGCCATTTAGTTTAAAAAAATGTTGAGCATGTGATGAGCGAAAATTACTCCAAATGGGTGCAAATTGCCGCTTGGTCGGCAATGTTGACGGCTATTTTTTTAATATTGGTTAAACTTTTCTCTTGGTGGTACACCAATTCTGTGAGCCTGCAAGCATCGCTAATGGACTCAAGTGTCGACTTGCTCGCCTCGCTCACCAATTTATTAGCTTTGCGTTATGCACTAAAGCCTGCTGATGCAGAGCACCGCTTTGGTCACGGCAAAGCTGAAGCATTAGCTGCGCTTGCACAGTCGGCGTTTGTTCTTGGCTCGGCGTGCTTTTTGTTTTTAAGCTCCATCGAGCGTTTTTTGCGGCCCAATCAAGTCAGCGAAGCGCATGTCGGGATCTGGATCAGCGCGCTTGCCGCCGTTGTTACTTTGGTGCTGGTTCTTTTTCAAAAATGGGTGGTGCGCAAGACCGGCAGCCAAGCGATTGCTGCAGATTCTTTGCATTATCAAGCTGATCTGTGGATGAACATTGCCATTATGGGCGCGCTAGGACTCACTAGTTACGGTATTTATCAAGCCGATATTATTTTTGCGATGGGTATCGCTACGATGATTTTGTTTAGTGCTTATAAAATCGCGTATCAAGCTGTACAGTCGTTACTTGATAAAAGGTTGCCTATTGAAGAGCAAGAAAAAATTTTTGAGTTGGTCAGATCGGTGCCAGGTGTAATTGATATGCATAACTTGCGCACGCGCCAATCGGGTGCCACTCGCTTTATTCAGCTGCATTTAGAGCTTGATGATGCGATGACCGTCCTTGAAGCGCATCACATTGCTGATCAAGTTGAAACAAAGCTTGCACAACATTTTTTGCATGCAGATATTCATGTGCATCAAGAGCCGATTTCGGTTGCGATGGTGCACCGTTTAGAATTAGGCGGTGAGCGCTAATAAGTTGTTACTTGATATCGCGCAACTTCTTGCATCCGGTGCACTTTTCAATAAGTGAGGAGCGCGCTACACTGCGACCTAATGCGACAGACATAATATGTTCAATATTTGCGTAAAAAACAGTTAGGTCTGCTTTAACAAACTGCGAATGTTCGTTGTCTTTATTATTTGCATAGTTTATTGATTTTTTAAATTAAAAGTCAGAGGGTATACATGGTTAGGAAAATTGGAGTTTTAACCAGCGGCGGTGATGCGCCAGGCATGAATGCTGCGATCCGCGGCGTGGTGCGCGCTGGATTGGGTGAAGGTCTGGAAGTGTTTGGGATCCAAGACGGCTACTTAGGCCTGCATCAAGATCTTATCACAAAGCTTGAGCGCTCTAGCGTCTCTGATGTTATCAACCGCGGTGGCACGTTTTTAGGCTCAGCGCGTTTTCCTGAATTTAAAGATGAGAACGTACGTGCTCAATCTATTGAAAATCTTAAAAAACACGGTATTGATGCCTTAGTTGTGATTGGTGGCGATGGCTCTTACATGGGCGCCAAAAAACTCACCGAAATGGGTTTTCCTTGCATCGGTTTGCCTGGCACTATCGACAATGACATTCCGGGCACCGATTACACCATTGGTTACATGACTGCGCTGTCCACTGTTGTGGATGCAATTGACCGCTTGCGTGATACCTCAACATCGCACCAACGGATCTCAATTGTTGAAGTGATGGGGCGCCACTGTGGCGATCTGACTTTGAGCGCGGCAATTGCGGGTGGCTGTGAATATTTTGTGATTCCAGAAGTGGGCTTTGATAAAGAGAAGCTGATAAGCCAAGTGCAAGATGGTATTGCTAAAGGCAAAAAACACGCCATTATTGCCATCACCGAGCACATGACGGACGTGAATGCGCTAGCTAAAGACATGGAAGCGCAAACTAAGCGTGTCACGCGTGCGACAGTTTTAGGTCACATTCAGCGTGGCGGCCAGCCTGTTGCATTTGATAGGATTTTGGCATCACGCATGGGAGCCTATGCGGTGGAGCTTTTGATGAAAGGCGAAGGCGGCCGCTGTGTTGGAACTCAGCGCGGCGAGCTTGTACACCATGATATTATTGATGCTATCGAAAACATGCGCCGTCCATTTCGCAAAGATCTTTATGAAGTGGCGATGAAGCTGTTTTAAATATTTTTGTCAATTTAACGCGCCGCTAAGCAATAAAATAGTATTGCACAGCAATAGGTTAAAAAAAGCGAAGCGTTGGCTTCGCTTTTTTATTTGCAGCACAAAAATTTGCGCGCAAACTGGTCGATACATTTTAGCTCGTGGCTATAAAAAAGGTGCAAGATGGTAAATAGGGCAGTTAGCGAACAAGATAAAGTTATCTTGAAATCATATGCCGCGGTAGTGGATGGGCTAGCCGCATTGATTGGCCAGCATTGCGAAATAGTTTTGCATTCTTTGGCCGATCTCAATAACTCTGTGATCAAAATTGCTAATGGGCAAAATACGGGGCGTCAGGTAGGATCACCAATTACCGACCATGCGCTTAAAATGTTAAAAGATATCGAAGGCTCACAAAAAAATTTCTCTCAGGCCTATTTTTCGCGCTCAAAGGGAAATACTTTGATGAAATCAATCACGGTCGCTATTCGTAATGCTGAGCAAAAAATCATAGGCTTGTTGTGCCTTAATGTTAATTTAGATGCGCCATTTTCCCAGATTTTACAATCATTTATACCGCAAAATCCGCTTGAAAACGCCGTTTCATCAGTGAATTTTGCAAGCGATGTCGTTGAGCTTGTCGATAGCACTGTTGAGCGCACCATTAGCGAGATAAATGCAGATGGCAATGTGTCTAATCACTTGAAAAATAAGCAAATTGTTGTGGATTTGTATGATAAAGGCATTTTTGACATTAAAGATGCTATCAATCGGGTTGCAGAGCGCTTAAATATTTCAAAACACACGGTTTATCTCTACATTCGCCAGCGGCGAGGAGAAGAGGAAACGCTATGAGTTTGCGCTTTGTTTTGCTTGTGACAGGCTCTGTTTACGGCGCGCAAAGTGCGTATACTGCGTTTCGTTTCGCTACGGCTTTGCTTAAAAAAGGGCATCAGCTGCCACAAGTGTTTTTCTATCATGATGGCGTGTTAAATGCCAGCGCGCTTGTTTCACCGGCCAGCGATGAATTTGACTTGGTCAATGCTTGGCAGGAGCTTGCTAAAAATTATCATGTTGAGCTGCAAACTTGTGTTGCTGCGGCGCTGCGGCGTGGCGTTGTAAATAAAGAAGAGGCGCAGCTACAGCAATTGCCGGCATTTAATATGGCGGATTTTTTCGCGCAAAGCGGACTTGGCAGCTTAGCTGAAGCGCTGCTCAGTGCTGATAGAGTTGTGCAATTTTAGGAAAAAAGATGATCGGTTTTGTCTTCACAAGTGCGCCTTTTGGCCGTGATTTTGGGCGTGAAGGGCTTGACGCGCTGCTCGCTTTTGCCAATTTTAGCGATGATGCGGCGCTGTTTTTTCTTGGTGATGGTGTGCTGCAAATTTTAGCGGGGCAAGATCCTAGTAAAATTTTGGTGCGTGACCATGTCAAAACTTTTAAAATGTTGTCGCTATACGATATTTCGCAGCGTTATGTTTGCCAAGCTTCGCTGGTAGAGCGGGGCTTAGGTGATGCGAAAAAGGTCATTGATGTCACGCCGTTAGATCCCATATTACTGGCAAAAAAAATGGCTGCGTGTAAAAAATTGTTGCGCTTTTAATGGTTCATTTGGAAGTTAACATGCTGCATCTTGTTAAACAGTCACCTTTTGCAAGCGACGCTTTTGCTAACTGCTTGCGCTACGCCACAGCAGATGATGCCATCGTTTTGCTGCAAGATGCAGTGCTTGCATTATTACCGAGCACAAAATGCAACGCGCAGCTCATGAACTGTGCGTGCAAAAATATTTTTGCGTTGCAGGAAGATGTTTTTGCGCGGGCAGTTTTTGCCGAAAACATTCACAATCAGGCGCTTGCATCAGATTGTGTTTCATCGATGCAAAATACCCCAGATCTCAAGCCTGCTCGTTGTGCTTCATCTTTAACTAAGCTCATTAGCATAGATGAGCTCGTTGATTTGACTGTGCAATATGAAAATAGCCTCACTTGGTAGCACAAATTACCATCCTATAAATTTAACTTATGCAAAGATATCTGAGTAATTCTTGACACATTTGTGGCTCGCGCCTAAAATTTCGCGGCCTTCATTTGTGGGCATCGATTTTTACATAGACGAAATTATCAGGAGCTAGTTAATGGCAACTATCAACCAGCTGGTACGCCGTCCGCGCGAAAAGCAAGTTGTGAAAAGCAACGTGCCTGCGTTGGAAGCGTGTCCGCAAAAACGAGGTGTTTGTACTCGTGTGTACACGACTACACCTAAAAAACCAAACTCTGCATTGCGTAAAGTTTGCCGTGTGCGTTTGACCAACGGTTTTGAAGTAACTTCTTACATCGGCGGTGAAGGCCACAACCTACAAGAGCACAGCGTTGTGCTGATCCGTGGTGGTCGTGTTAAAGACTTGCCAGGTGTGCGTTACCACACTGTCCGCGGCGCGCTTGACTGTGCGGGCGTAAAAGAGCGTAAACAAGCTCGTTCTAAATACGGTGTAAAACGTCCTAAGTCTTAATATTTCTTCGTTGAAATGCGTTAAGTAAGGCCAAACACTAATTATTTGTATTTTGAAAAAACTGAAAAGTTTTGGATAAAACCTGAAGAAAAACAACGGAGAATTACTATGCCACGTCGTCGTGTCATTGGTCAGCGTAAAATTCTGCCTGATCCTAAGTTCGGATCAGAGCTGCTGGCAAAATTTGTTAACATCGTAATGGTTGATGGAAAGAAATCTATTGCTGAAAAAATCGTCTATGGTGCACTAGATATCATGGCGGAAAAATCAGGCAAAGCTCACCTGTCTTTGTTTGAACTTGCGCTAGATAACGTTCGTCCTGCAGTAGAAGTAAAATCTCGCCGTGTAGGTGGTTCTACTTACCAAGTGCCAGTTGAAGTACGTCCAGTTCGTCGTAACGCGTTAGCGATGCGTTGGCTGGTTGACGCTGCTCGTAAGCGTGGTGAGAAGTCAATGGCTGCGCGTTTAGCGGCTGAAATGTTAGAAGCGTCTGAGAACAAAGGCTCTGCGGTTAAAAAACGTGAAGACGTTCACCGTATGGCTGATGCGAACAAGGCGTTTGCTCACTACCGCTGGTAATTGCAAAGAATGCGGCTTGTCTTTGGCGAGCCGCTTTTTAATTGTCTCTTACATTAATCATTTGCAAGATTGTGCGTTGAATTTAAATGTTTTTTGTAGCTGGTTAATGTAAAGGCAATGGAAAATAATCCTTCGTCTTCGAAATTAAATTAAGAGAGGAATCGTGTCTCGCAAAACTCCCATTGAACTGTATCGCAATATCGGTATCTGCGCGCATGTGGATGCCGGTAAAACTACAACAACAGAGCGCATTCTATTTTACACCGGTCTTTCGCATAAAATCGGTGAAGTGCACGATGGTGCTGCGACGATGGATTGGATGGAGCAAGAGCAAGAGCGCGGGATCACGATAACCTCTGCGGCAACAACTACGTTTTGGCGTGGTATGGATGCGCAATTTGAGCCGCACCGTATCAACATCATTGATACCCCAGGGCATGTTGATTTTACTATCGAAGTAGAGCGTTCACTGCGTGTGCTTGATGGCGCCGTGGTGGTCTTTTGCGCCGCGTCTGGTGTTGAGCCGCAATCAGAAACTGTGTGGCGTCAGGCGAATAAATATCATGTGCCGCGTTTGGTGTTCGTTAATAAAATGGACCGCACTGGCGCCGATTTTTTGCGCGTTATAAAGCAAATCAAAAATCGTTTAGGCGCGACCCCTGTGCCTATTCAGCTTAATATTGGCGCAGAAGAAAACTTCCGTGGTGTGATTGACCTGATAAAAATGAAGGCGATCAACTGGAATGAAGCCGATCAAGGTATGACCTTCTCTTATGAAGCGATCCCTGCTGAGCTGCAAGAGCAGGCGCAAGAGTGGCATCAAAACTTAGTGGAAGCTGCGGCAGAAGCAAATGAAGAGCTGATGAATAAGTACCTTGAGGGGGAAAGTTTATCTGAGGCTGAAATTAAAGCTGCGCTGCGTCAACGTACATTAAACAATGAAATTGTTCTAGCAACATGTGGTAGCGCCTTTAAAAACAAAGGCGTACAAGCTGTGCTCGATGCGGTCGTCGAATTTTTACCTGCGCCAACCGATGTAAAATCGATTAATGGCGAAG
>JBOFXO010000207.1:0-1394 GCA_051654185.1 Vibrionaceae bacterium
TGTGAAATGCAAGTGCTTGGCTTTGCTAAAGAAAAGTAATCTTTTTTAATAAGTAGTGCAATAATCTTCACCTAGCAGCGCCTTTCATCAAAGGCGCTCAAACCACGCTAAAAATATATTTTTATCAATAGACTAGAATTGGAAAACGCCACTTTTTACCTAAACCTAAGTTAAGGCAAAATAGGTGCAACAATCATACATTCTGAGAGTCTTACTCTCTCACCTTACTTTTTTGGCGCAACTATGAGCAAATTACTATCAAACTTCGCCAATTTTGGCCAATTTATACAGACGCAAGGCAAAGGTTTTTACGCTAGCGCACTGCTTGCCGCCCTTTTTTGCAGCACACCACTTGCCAATGAACAGGGTAACGACGCACTAACCACCAATCCGTTTTCTTCGCAGGCGCTTTCAGGATCATCGCAGCCCAACAGCAATCCTTTTTCTAACAACAAAGCAGGCTTTGCCGCGCAAAGGCATTTTTTACCCGTTGCACAAGCGTTTGCATTCAATTTTCATCAAAAAGACAATCAGTTAGTTTTAGAGTGGCAAATTGCGCCAGGCTACTACCTCTACCGCGATAAATTTACAATCGACAGCAGCAGCGCAAAAGTTGGCGAGTTCTCATTTCCTGAAGGTGAAATGTACGAAGACGCTTTTTTTGGTAACACACAGATCTACCGAGATAATTTTTCGCTTAACGTGCAAATTATCAGCAGCGAGCCTGACGCAACCATTAAGGTTACCTATCAAGGCTGCGCGCAAGATGGCTACTGTTATCCTCCACATACTATCAGCGTGCCGTTAGCTAAGACCATCACTGCACAACCACAAGAGAGCGCAGCAAAAACTAATGCAATGACACAAGCGCGCAGCGATGAATTGCCACAAGCTGCCACACAAAACGCACAGAGCAATGAGCCCATCAACGCTGACAAAGATAGCCAAATAACAGCAGATGAAACTCAGCCTAGCAGCAGCGCTTCTGCCTTACCAAATAGCCAAAATGTCACATCACTTGCGCAAAATTGGTGGCAGCCGCTACTGTTTTTAGCCTTTGGTATCGGCCTTGCGTTTACCCCCTGCGTGCTGCCGATGTACCCTATTTTAACGGGAATTGTGCTTGGTCAAGGGAAGCGCTCTTATAAACAAACTTTTTATTTATCAATGATGTATGTGCAAGGAATGGCGGTTACCTACACAGCCCTTGGCCTTGTAGTCGCCATCGCGGGGCTGCAATTTCAAGCCGCGCTGCAGCACCCTTATGTACTAATTAGCTTAAGTGCGCTTTTTTTCGTGCTCGCACTGGCAATGTTTGGCGCTTTTTCTCTGCAGCTACCAAGTGGCCTGCAAACCAAGCTTGCCACTCTTAGCAACCAGCAAAGTGGCGGCAA
>JBOFXO010000208.1:0-5597 GCA_051654185.1 Vibrionaceae bacterium
AAATCCTAAGTAACTTCAGATCGCCTTTTTATAATTTAGTAAAAAGGTTGCATTTATCCGTTGAGATGTAGGATTAAATAATGAAAAAACAATGGTTTGCTCTTCCACTATTATTAGTAGCGTTTGTTAGCGCCGCTAATGCAACCCCTTATCTGCGCTTAGGTTATGGCGTCGGCTCTGTTTCCACAAATGAAGAAACAGTTTTTACCGGCTCTGTTCCAACCATGCGTTTGACGCCAGAAAACAGCAGCGATGGTGTTTGGGATGTCTCGATGGGTTACCGTATTCGCCCTAATTTCGCCTTTGAGCTAGGCGTTCAACAGTTTCGCTCAGATGCTGAAGCGGATGTGTTTGATCTCGCGACGGGAATAACTGAGAATTACGATAGTGAGCTTAAAGGGCTGCGTTTTAGTCTACTAGGTGTCTATTTGCGTGATATTACACCACAGCTGCAAATGCACATAGGTGCAGGATTAAGTGTGACAAATTACGACATTACAGCAAGTTCACACCAAGAATTTTTGGATGAAATCTCTCTTGGCCCTATTCCTGGAGTGATAAACCCTGCGCCACGTAGTGAAACTGCGATTGGCGGTGTTGCCACTATCGGCCTTGATTATCAAGCTTGGCAAAATATTACTTTTGGTGTTGGCGCTAAATTTGGTATGGACAGCATCGCGTCAACCGCGCAGTTATTTGGCACGGTCGGTGTTCGATTTTAATGCGTTGGCACGCAGTGGCGTTAAATAGAGTCAGTGATTTAGAAAAGCCCTTAATTTAAGGGCTTTTTTATATTTTTTGATGGTAACTGTGTTGTAAGAGCCATTGCACCGATATCGCACTCAACGTAAACTTAAGCGCAATCGATTGCTAGCCGCAATGGATCAATCATATCTTTGTCACCATCAAGGTGGTGGTGAAAGTCTTTGTATAGAAAGAAGTTAACTATGGCAACCATTAAAGATGTCGCAAGGCTTGCAGATGTATCGACTACTACAGTTTCACATGTCATCAATGAAACGCGCTTTGTCGCGCAGGAAACTTGCGAAAGAGTTTGGGCTGCGATCAATGAGCTTAATTATGCGCCCAGTGCCGTAGCTCGTAGCTTAAAGTGTAATACGACACGTACTATCGGCATGCTCGTGACCAAATCGACCAACCCGTTTTTTGCTGAGGTTGTGCATGGCGTAGAGTCCTTTTGTTATGAGATGGGCTATACCTTGATCCTGTGCAACACCGAGGGGCATTTTAATAAGCAGCGCGATTATTTAAAAATGCTGCTGGAAAAACGAGTCGATGGGCTGCTAGTAATGTGCTCTGATCTGACTCAAGAGCTGCTTACAACCTTAGAAAAGCGCCGTGACGTACCAATGGTCGTGATGGATTGGGGGATGCAGCATATCAACACCGATCGCATTGAGGACAATGCGGAGCAGGGCGCTTATTTGGCCACAAAGCATCTCATTGAAAATAATCATAAAAAAATAGCTTGTATCACAGGACCATTATCGAAACTCTCTTGTCGTCAGCGGCTCGATGGTTTTAAACGCGCTTTGCTTGATGCTAAATTGACGGTTAATCCTGATTGGATTTTAGAGGCCGATTTTGAGTGCGAAAGCGCTGAGCAAGCGACTTTGCAGCTGCTTAAGGAAAAGGAGCGCCCAACAGCTATTTTTTGCTTTAACGATATTATGGCATTAGCAGCAAGCAGCACGCTGCAAAGAAATGGCTTAACCGTGCCGCACGACATGTCAATCATTGGCTATGACAATATTGAGTTAGCGCGCTTTTTTACTCCACCATTAACGACGGTTGAGCAGCCTAAGCATTCGCTTGGCAAAAGGGCAGTTTCACTGCTGATGGAGCGGATCAAGAAAAATATCACCGAGCAGCAAATCATCACGCTGCAACCTGAATTAGTGAAGCGTGAGTCGGTTGCTTTAATTGGTGAATGAGAATGAGCAGCTAAAACTCTAGCAAGTGGATAGCAATTAAAGGTCAATTCACTCTTAGAGAGCTGAGATCGGTGCTGGAAATTTTTTTGAATCGGGAAAAATATGCAAATTAATGATTAACATGGATCAAGATCACACTTTTTCAGTCTGAAAAAGAAGACAAAATAAAATAACCTCGTTAAAATTCTCCTCGTCAAGAAAAAGGCAAACTACGTGAAAGCGTAGGACGCAAAGCTTCCGACCTTCCAGTTAGGCTGATGGTAGCGGGGCCACCTGATGACGTTAGCACCCTTCATTCGTTATCCGAATGCTAGCTCTAGCTACGTTACTCCTTGGCTGAATTTATTTTTCTCAGGTCGTAATAAGAGAGCGTTCAAATGGATAAGTCTTTTTTGCAAAACACATTGAAATTTTTTTCTGATTTTGGCGATATTAAGTCGCGCTCAATGTTCGGCGGTTTCGGCATATTTTGTAATGACACCATGTTTGCTCTCGTCGTTAACGACGCGCTACACCTGCGCGCAACTAGCCACAATGAAGCTCAGTTTAAAGCATTTGGCATGGAGCCTTACCGCTACAGCAAGCGTGGTTTTCCAGTTGTTACTAAATATTTTGCGATCCCAGAAAGCTGGTGGCAGCAAAGTGAAATGCTATTAGCGCAAGCAAAACAAGTGCTTGAAATTGCAGTAGATGAAAATAAAGCTAAAAAAAGTTTGCAACCAAGTCGCATTAAAGATCTGCCTAATTTGCGTTTGACGACAGAGCGTCTGCTAAAAAAAGCAGGTATTGATTCTGTTGAGAAATTACATCGCGAAGGTGCACTCGGCGCATTTAAAGCGCTGCAACGTGCACAAAATGGCACAGTCAGTTTGGATCTGCTGTGGGCATTAGAAGGCGCACTATCAGGAACACATTGGACTGTGATCCCGCCAAAACGCCGCAATGAGCTATTAGAAAATCTGCGTTAACAGTCTCTCTTTTAGCGGCGCGCTTTGAGTTTAAAATATTTTGGATAAGCAGTTTAGTATTTGGTTTTATGATCTTTGCTGCTTGCCAATGATTTATAAAATTTGTTTATTTTAACACTAAAGCCGATAATTTATTGTTTTTCCTTAAGATGCGATGCCAGCCGGCATCGCATTATTTTTTTAGATAAAATATTAGCGGGTATTAGAAGGCGCTGTAATGCGCGCTTCAGCGATTTTGTGCATGCCAATAAAAAATCCAGCCATTGCTGGAGAAGCATCTGCTGGAATATCGAGTTTTGGCACATTGAGCGCATAGACAGTCATTTGGTATTTGTGTGGTTGTGCGCCTTCTGGAGGACATGCACCGCCAAAACCTGCATACCCAAAGTCATTGCGGATTTGCAGTGCTCCTTTAGGAATGTTTTTGCTGTTTTGGGCGCCGGCATTTCTTGGTAACATCTTTTGTGAAGCAGGAATATTGACCACAACCCAATGCCACCAGCCGCTGCCTGTCGGTGCGTCAGGATCGTACATTGTCACAGCAAAGCTTTTGGTCTCTTTTGGAAAATCATCCCATTTTAGCGCTGGTGATTGGTTTTGCCCTGTGCATCCCCAGCCTTGAAAAACGTGAGCTTTTGGCAGCGCTTTTCCTTCCATAAAGGTTGGGCTAGTGAGTGTCATTGCTTGAAGATTGAGGCTTGCTGCGCCAGCAACAGCCATCAAGGTTGCAAGTAATTTCTTTTGCATGTGAACTCTCCCGTCAAAAAAATAATTATAATTTTTCAAAAAAGAATTATAGGTTTTTCTTGACGGCTTAGCACTTTTTGCGCAATTGAAATTTCTTAATTGATCAATAGTAAGTAATAGTTTGACAATGAATTTTTACGAAAAAAAGTACAGAAATGGTGCGTCTGTGTCGCTGATAAAAACAAGCGTATTTTTTTATATGCTACACAAACTGCTTGATATTAAGCAAGTTGTGATGCGTGCGCATCTTTTTGTACCGCGTGCTGAGAAAAGCTGTTGCTCACAATAAATAAGCGGTCATTCATTACTTTTATGGGCTCACAAAAATGCATGGTTTTTTCTTGAGAAAGTATAAGAGATTGCTCTTGAGCGAGCATGCACAGCGACGCATTTCCTTCATTTTCAATAAGTAAAACTGTTGCGCTGACACCGTTAGTCACAATTTTGGCAAGATCACCGACCTTTGGCGTTGCAGGGCTAAGCTGTGATGAGAAGAACCAACTTTTGGGCAGCAAGGGCTTGTGAAAGCGGCGCGCCGCGACAGCATTGAGTGCTAATTCTGCTTTACGTGGGATTGGTAGCTCGAGCTTATCTGCGCTATCCCAATACTTGCGAAACAACGTTGCATCGACAACTGAAAATGAGCTTGACGCAAATGCATCTGGGATCAGATATTTTTTTTCAATTGCCACACGAAATACCATTTCTTCGCCAAGATCAAGCATAAGTGACTGTAACCTAGGATCGAAATACCATTTCCATGCGTCAGTTGGTTTTAACATTTGTTCCTCATTCATCATAAATACGCTTAATTTTTATGAGTGTAGTTAAACAAATGAAAAAAAGAGAAGCGTGGCTTCTCCTTTGGAAGTTAGATCCCCTTTTTTGATCAAGTACTTAATGCGATCTCTTTGATAAGAGTCGGACCTTGGTAGATAAATCCTGAATAAATTTGCACAAGTTTAGCGCCAGCTTGCATTTTTTCGCGCGCGGCAATCGCTGAGTCTATACCACCTGCGCCGATAATGGGCAGCTGCTCGCCAAGCTCATTATGCAAAAGTTTAATAATTTGAGTGCTTTTGTGTTGCAAAGGTCGACCACTTAATCCGCCCGCCTCTTCGCTGTGGGGCATATTTTGGACCAAGGCTCGATCTAATGTAGTATTGGTGGCGATAGCGGCATCTATTTTGTGTCTAACCAAAGCATCAGCAAGCTGCACAAGCTCACTGTGGCTGAGATCTGGCGCAATTTTAACCGCGAGCGGGACGTATTTTTGCTGCTGCTGCGAAAGCGTTTGTTGTTTGGCTTTGAGTGAGGCAAGCAGATCATCTAAAGCTTCGCCGTATTGCAGCGAGCGCAGATCAGGGGTGTTCGGTGAGGAAATATTAACGGCGATATAGCTTGCGTGCGCATAGACTTTTTCCATGCAGGCAAGGTAGTCATCTTTGCCTTTTTCTAAGGGCGTGTCTTTATTTTTGCCAATATTTATCCCCAAAATCCCTTTATATTTTGCCTTTTTAACATTTTCCACCAGTACATCAACGCCATGATTATTAAATCCCATGCGATTGATGATCGCGCCTGCAGCCGGAATACGAAATAGGCGTGGCTTGTCGTTGCCGTTTTGCGCGCGCGCCGTTACAGTGCCTACTTCTAAAAAGCCAAATCCCATCGCGGCAAACGCGTCGATACATTCGCCATTTTTATCAAGGCCTGCGGCAAGTCCTACGCAGTTAGCAAAATTGAGTCCCATTACCTGTGTGGGGCGGGGCGCAATGGTTTGGCTATAGAGGTATTCAAGCGGGGTATTTGCGGATTTGTGTAACTTTTTTATCAATAAATCATGTACTTGTTCTGGATCGAATTGAAAAAAGACTTTTTTTGCTAGCCGATAAAGCATGAAACCCCCAAAATATTTGCCACAGAG
>JBOFXO010000209.1:0-3897 GCA_051654185.1 Vibrionaceae bacterium
CTGCCGATAAATTTTCTCCGCAAAAACTATAATAAAAACAAAGCATTAAATTTCTACTGCCGATTAAATATCACTTTAATTTCTTTTTTTTCACTTTAAAAAAGCATATTTTTTGCATGCGCATTTTTTAAGTTCAAGATCATAACGTATTGATATTTTTGTTTTTCAAATAGCTATCAGTACAGCTGCGTTATGTACGAGAGGTTAGCGGTTTATTTATACAAAAAGAATCAAGTTAAGATTTAGGTTTGCTTTTTGCAGCAGTTTGAACCAACTGTAAAGGTGTTTCAGTAGATGATGAAGCTGCTTGCGCAAAAGTTAGCTCTGAAACTCCTAAATTGGTTAATTTTATTTTCCTAAAAGGCTTGCGTTTTGAGTTAATTGGCGCTGGGATGCCCCCCTCAGCATGATTCGAAAATAAAGTTTGCTGTTCTACTTCGTGGGGCTCATCACAAGCTGTAACTGTTTGGGGGCTCTCTTGTGGTAATGGTGATTTTTTAGTTACTGCGGCATAAGAAAGGGTTGATCTTTGATAAAGAGCAGAGTCTTTCCTTGGTGATTGTTCTTTATCATAGCTGAATAATTTTTCTCCTTTTACCACTCGCGAAAAAGAGAGCGCTCCTCCAAATTGTTGAGACGGCGCTGAAGGCTTTGCTTGAGACTGTTCATCGTTTTTTTCATCAAATAGATCCTGCGTGTAACCCTCTTTTTGTTCGTCATCAGTACTTTGTTCATCATTCCATTTAGTTAGAACTATTGGGCGAAACACTTCATCAGCTGGGATTTGGTAGTTTTTTGCTTGGCAATTTTGTTTTGCGATATCCGGATAATCTTGCTGAGCTAAATAGGCCGCACAGGCAGGATCGCTTTTCAGTTTTCGAATGACATCTATGGTGACCTGAGTGTTTAGCTCTATTTCTTTCATTTTTTCTGATGGCTTACCGGTAGGATCACGGCGCAAAGCTTTTAAGATCCTATTCATCTGTTCTTTGTATCTTCCCTCAAATAGAGCATCAAATTCAAGTTTTTGAACTGCAAGTGGATTGTACGGTACGGCCCAATCGTGTCGAGCAATTGAAGCTGCTTCGCCAGTGTCTGGATCATAAATAATTGTTCCCATTGATGCTAACGGAGATTTTCTTTCTTTATACAACAGTTGCTTTTGTATGCGTTTCTCTGTTGCCATTGATAATGGTACTAAAACAGATGTTTCTATTTTGTTGATCTTAGCGTCAACCAATAAAAATGGCCTCTTCTCTTTGTTGCTCAGTAAGTTTGTGTTGCAATCAACACTTTGTAAAAAGCTTAAGTAACTTGGGCGAACAAAATAGATAGCCATAAATAATTAAGATGCTACTGGCATTGAATACAGTTTGCGAATGCTGATCCCTAACTTTAAAAGGATTGAATGGTAGTCATTAAGCGCTGTTACTTTCCTTTTGGCTATCCATGCTTGCTGTTTTTGGTTCTTGTTTAAACAAAACCATGATTATTTTTGGTATGACATTAAAAACTTACACGCCATTCTTGGGCGGATCCTAGATTTGCCTTCTCTAAATGCCCTATCCAATATCGAATGCATATCAACTTGCCAATGGCGGCACATACAATTTAAGGCCTACTGCACATCCAGCCCAGAGATCTGGTTTAACGCTATCACTTGGATCACGCTTTTTAAGCCAACCTATTAATGCTGTTTAGCCAGTCAGCTTTTTGTTAGGTTCAGAAGTTACTAGCAGCGCCTGTCAATATCTCCGTGACCTGAATTGGCTTTGTATATACCGAGTAAATTTTTTTAAAACATTCGATATCTAGTTCGAAAATAGAGGAAAAGTGTTTCAGGAATGTTTGGCTCATGGGGAGACTAGGCAAGTAATTAATAGATATCGATCTGATTGTCACCTTGGCTAAAAGTTCAATTTATTTATGATATTCTTGACGTGATTGAATAAAGCAAGCAAGGCTTTAATTTTCCCATCAAATAATATAAGTTAGATTGCACATGTATGGCGGTGAAAATAATTAATTCATAGAGTTAAAAGCGCAATTGTGTTTAAATCAAGCGCCTCACTCATCCAAAATTAACAATAATTTTCAGCTTTTTCGCCGCGATATTTTTGTATATCAACCTGAACTTTGGATCCCCCCTTTATAGGCGGATCCTTCAGGCATCCCCCTCTACGCAAGGAATTTTTGATGACAGTTTCACGTACTTTTTTACATGAACAAGGCCCGCAATTTTCTCGCTTTATCATGGGCTATTGGCGGCTGCTTGATTGGCAGTTGTCTCCTGCACAGCTGCTTGAGCTGACGAAGTTTCACCTTGATTTTGGCATTACTACCATCGATCACGCTGATATTTACGGCGGTTATCGCTGCGAAGAAGAATTTGGCAAAGCGCTCGCCTTAGAGCCATCGCTGCGGCATAAAATGGAGATTGTCAGTAAATGTGGTATTGCACTGACGGCAGATCCTGCTAATGCGCTTAACCATTACAATACAACGCAAGCGCACATTATCTCAAGCGTAGAGGCGTCACTCAAAAAGTTGGGCACCGATTATCTTGATCTGATGCTGATCCACCGCCCTAGCCCACTGATGGAAGCTGATGAAGTGGCACAAGCCTTCGTCAAACTCAAAGAGGCGGGAAAAATTCGCTTTGCTGGCGTATCAAATTTCACCCCTTGGCAATTTGAGCTGCTACAGTCACGCCTGCCATTTCCATTAGTGACCAATCAACTTGAAATTTCACCGCTTTACCAACAAGGTACATTAGATGGCAGCTTAGATCTGTGCCAGCAACGCAAAATAAAGCCGATGGGTTGGTCTTGCCTTGGTGGCGGCCGTCTTTTCTCGGCGCCAGAATATGCGCCGCTGCGTAAAGAGCTTGAGGATATTCGCGATGAGATCGGCGCGCAAAGCATTGAGCAGGTGGTATACGCTTGGGTGTTAATGCTGCCAAGTCAGCCACTTCCTATCATCGGCTCAGGCAAAAAAGAACGCATCGCCTTAGCGGCGCAAAGTTTGGAGCTGCCATTAAGCTTGCAACAGTGGTTTCGCATTCGCAAAGCTGCTTTAGGTTTTGATGTGCCTTAATAGGCAAACGCCGTTTTTATAACGGCGTTTTTGAGTTAACAACATACAAATCTAAGAAGGTGCAGGCGCTGCTGCTTGCACTTTTAGCTGCTCTTTTAATATCGCTGTTACATGCTGATAGCGCGCCGGAAGCGGCCATTCAGCCCGATAGATCAGCCATAAGGTGTCAATAACCTCATATTGGCTTTGCAAAACACGAATTTTATCTTGCTGAGCAAAAGCGCTGACAGCAAAACGCGGTAACACGGTAAATCCAAGCCCACAGGCTACCGGCTCTAAAATCAAACTGATCTGATTGCTAAAACCACGTCGCGCGATCTGCTCAAAACGCTGCCCAGGATAAGCGCGCCCGAGTAAGCGCTGCGCCATACTGCGCCCGTCAGGGTGATCGATAAAGCCAAGCTCGCACAAATATTGCCAGCTTTGCTCTTGGCTGTTATTCGGTGCAACCAAACATAAAGGTTCATGAGCAAAAGGCTCTCCAGCAAGGCTTGGGTGATCAGGCGGCTGATCGACAATGCCAATTTCACATCGCCCGGCCAGCACTTGCTGCGTAATATCCGGTACTGGGGCAAAACGGTGTTCAACGTGCAGTCCAGGGTGATTTTTTTGTAACTGCAGCAGCAGTGGATAAAGCCTTAGCCCAATGCTGCCTGGTGTAATAATTTTGATAGCACCGCGATACGGATCTTCATCAAGAAGCATCGCACGCAGCCAAGCGGCCGCTTGCTCTTGCTTGCGGGCAAATTCGATCACAACAAGGCCACGTGGCGTCGCCTCAAGATTTCGCGATTTACGCAG
>JBOFXO010000210.1:0-6058 GCA_051654185.1 Vibrionaceae bacterium
ATCAAAGCTTCGCCTATCACGGGCCGCACTCACCAAATTCGCGTGCATGCGCTGCATGCAGGGCACCCGCTTGCGCAAGATAGCCGCTATGGTGACAGCGTGTTTGATCAAAAAATGCAGCAGTGCGGACTTAACCGTTTGTTTTTGCATGCGCAGGAGATAAGTTTTATGCATCCGGCGCGCGATGAAGTGATGACGCTTAGCGCGCCGCTTGATGACGCCTTGCAAACCGTGCTGCACACGCTGCGCCAAATGCAGTAAATTGCTGTAAGTGCGCCATTTACATCGGGTTAGTGTGCACTTTGTCATTTTTTTAGGTGCAATCAGGCAATAAGACCAATAGAATACGCAGCGGCAAATCGAGATCGTAGAATAAATTTTTTTGACTCAGGTGAGATTGGAGGCTAGAATTCGCGCCCTATGCAAAAGGTAAAATTGCCGTTAACGGTTGATCCCATCAAAAGCGCGCAAAAGCGGCTTGATTACAACGGTCTGTTTGTAAAAGAGCGGCTTGAACGACTGTCTGAGTTTACAGCAAAGCCTGTGAGCGATGCGCAGGTCACGCTTTCCTTCGGTGTGGACGCGCAAGGCCTGAAAGTGATCCATGGGCAAGCAAAAGTTGATCTACTCCTTGAGTGCCAACGCTGCTGGGAATCTTTCTCACACAGCTGCGAAGCAACGTTTGTTTACAGTCCTGTCTTTAATGACGAACAGGCTGATAACTTGCCGCAAGCTTATGAGCCTGTCTACGTTGATGAAAATGGTGAGATTAATTTGCTGCAGCTGGTTGAAGATGAATTTATTTTAGCTTTGCCGCAAGTAGCATTACACGATCTGGCAGATTGTAAAATTGGTACTGATGAGCATGTGTTTGGTGAGATCCCACTTGAAGAGGAACGCCCAAACCCATTTGCCGTCTTAAAAAATTTAGAGCAAAACAACAAGGAGTAGGGCGATGGCCGTACAACAAAACCGTAAAACTCGTTCACGTCGTGGCATGCGTCGCTCACACGATGCGCTAGGCACTGTAGCACTTTCTGTAGATGCATCTTCAGGTGAAACTCATCTGCGTCACCATGTGAGCGCGGATGGATTCTACCGTGGTCGCAAGGTGATCAATAAGTAAGGTTATCTTTTGACGAGTCTATCCATTGCAGTTGATGCGATGGGAGGGGACTTCGGCCCTCAAGTCACAGTGCCTGCCTGCGTGCGGGCACTGTTGTTTTATCCATCGCTAAAAATTATTCTCACCGGCGACGAGTTGCAAATTCAGGAGCAGCTTGCTTTATCTGCCTCCTTCGACCGCTCTCGGCTCACCATTTTACACACCCCTCATACCATCGCAAACTCTACCGCGCCCAGTAAAGCGCTCTACTCAAGCACTGGCACGTCTATGCGAGTTGCGATAGAGCAAGTCGCGCAGCACGCAGCAGCCGCTTGTGTCAGCGGCGGCAATACCGGCGCATTAATGGCGCTGTCGCGCGTGTTGCTAAAACTTTTGCCAGGCATCGATAAACCTGCGCTGATCTCCAACATTCCAACCCATGATAACGGCGTGAGCTGGCTGCTAGATTTAGGCGCAAATGTGACCGCTAGTGGTGAAGTTTTGCTGCAATTTGCTACCATGGGAGCCGTGCTTGCTGAGCTGCAACTTGGCCGGCCGGCAAAAGTGGCTTTGCTTAATATGGGCGAAGAGGCCATTAAAGGCAGCGAAGCTGTGAAAACGTGCGCTTTGCTGCTTAAACAATCAACGCAAATTGAGTATATCGGTTATTTAGAAGGCGATAGTTTGTATTGCGGCAAGGCTGATGTGATTGTCTGCGACGGTTTTGTCGGAAACACCTGCTTAAAAACGAGCGAGGGAGTAGCGCGGTTATTTTTATCGCACATAAAACGAGATCTTGCTGGGAGCATTTTTAAACGGGTATTGGCGAAGTGGCTTTTTGCTGGTTTATTTAAGCGGCTAAGTGCACTTGATCCTGATCAATATAATGGGGCTAGTTTGCTGGGTTTGCAGGGCATTGTGGTGAAAAGCCATGGCAGTGCTGACGAAAACGCATTTTTTAATGCGATTGGTCAAGCGATCCACGAGGCTGAGCGCAATCTACCAAAAAAAATCTGTGACCGGTTGGAAGCAGTGTTACGCGAGAGGCACTATTAATCCTCATGTTTAGTAAAATTTTAGGGACCGGCAGCTATTTGCCAGCCCAGATCCGCACTAATGCCGATCTTGAAAAAATGGTTGAGACCAGCGATGAATGGATTGTGGCGCGCACCGGTATTCAAGAGCGCCGTATTGCCAATAGCGATGAAACCATCGCCCACATGAGCTATCAAGCTGGCGCCAGTGCAATTGCGATGGCGGGGATAGATAAAAATGAGCTAGGACTCATTATTGTTGCAACAACAAGTGGCGAGCGCGCATTTCCTGCCGCCGCTTGTGAAGTGCAGCAAAAGCTTGAGATCAACGGCTGCCCAGCCTTTGATATCGCGGCTGCCTGCTCAGGATTTATCTATGCGCTGAGCATTGCTGATCAATACATTAAAAGTGGCGCGGTCAAATATGCCCTTGTTGTTGGCGCAGATCGCTTATCGCACACCTGCGCGCCGGATGATCGCAGCACTGTCATTTTGTTTGGTGATGGCGCAGGTGCGGTGGTACTTGGCGCAAGTCAAGAGCCTGGCATTTTATCGACCCACCTGCACGCTGATGGCAAATACGGACAGCTGCTTACGCTCAATTACCCTACACGAGCAAGCAATGATGAGTCGCCAGAGCACTGGCTGACCATGCAGGGCAATGACGTGTTTAAAGTGGCGGTTACAGAGCTTGCTAATAGCGTGCAAGAAGCGCTGCAGAGTAATGGCGTGGCTAAACCTGAGCTTGACTGGCTGATCCCGCACCAAGCTAATTTGCGCATTATCAAAGCAACCGCCAAAAAATTGGATATGCCAATGGAAAAAGTGGTGGTAACTTTAGACAAACACGGTAATACGTCAGCTGCATCTGTGCCAACGGCGCTCGATGAAGCCGTGCGCGATGGACGTATTCAACGTGGGCAGACGATTTTGCTAGAAGCTTTTGGTGGCGGATTTGCTTGGGGCTCGGCGTTAGTTATTTTTTAATTAGGAATGAAAAGTTATGTCTCATTTTGCAGTGGTATTTCCTGGCCAAGGTTCGCAATCAGTTGGCATGCTTGCTGAGCTTGCTGAAAAATACAGCGTTGTAAAACAAACATTTGCATCAGCATCAAACGTACTTGGCTACGATTTGTGGCAGCTTGTGCAGCAAGGCCCTGACAGCGCGCTTAATCAAACGATGCGCACGCAGCCGGCGCTGCTTAGTGCCTCAGTCGCTATCTGGCGTGTTTGGCAAGAGTGCGGCGGCGCGCAGCCCGCCTTTTTGGCAGGCCACAGCCTTGGCGAATATTCGGCGCTAGTGTGTGCGGGCGTGCTTGATTTTGAGCAAGCGATCAAATTAGTTGAGCTGCGTGGCAAGCTGATGCAAGAAGCCGTGCCAGAAGGCACCGGCGCGATGTCTGCTATCATCGGTCTTGATAATGGCGCAATCAAAGACGCTTGCGATCGTGCTTGCGAAGGACAAATCGTGGCGCCGGTTAATTTTAACTCGCCAGGGCAAGTTGTGATCGCAGGTCATAAAGAAGCCGTACTGCGTGCCAATGTTTTGTGTAAAGAAGCGGGCGCAAAGCGTGCTCTGCCGCTGCCTGTTTCTGTGCCATCGCATTGCTTATTGATGAAGCCTGCCGCTGATAGGTTAGCGCTAGAGCTTGAGCATTTGACTTTTTCTCAGCCAAAAATCGCAGTTGTGAACAATTGTGATGTCAAAATGGAGCAGACCGCGCAAGCAATCAAAAATGCGTTGGTGCGTCAGCTTTATAGCCCTGTGCGCTGGAGTGAGTCTGTGCAGCTGCTGGCAAGGCGTGATGTGACGCAAGTGATTGAAATGGGCCCTGGCAAAGTGTTAACAGGCCTATCATCACGAATTGTTAAAGAGCTGCAAGCTTGCGCGGTGAATGACGAAGCCTCTTTGCAAACGGCGCTTGCGCAAGTTTGTGTGGCAGAGCAGTAAATTTTTGCGGCGTAAAAAGAGGAAAAATTATGGATTTAAGCAATAAAGTCGCGCTTGTTACTGGCGCAAGTCGCGGCATTGGCCGTGAAATCGCGCAGCTTTTAGCAAAACGCGGTGCCACCGTTTTAGGCACAGCGACGTCAGAGTCAGGCGCTGCTGCCATTAGCGACTATTTGGCTGGTAGTGGTAAAGGCTACGCGCTTAATGTGACTAATTCGCAAGAAGTGGAGAGCGTGTTAGCGGCCATTAAGGCTGAATTTGGCACGGTAGATATTTTGGTCAATAACGCCGGTATTACGCGCGATAACTTGTTGATGCGGATGAAAGATGAAGAGTGGTCGGACATTATTGATACCAACTTAAGCTCTATCTATCGTCTGTCAAAGGCGGTGCTGCGTGACATGATGAAAAAACGCACGGGCCGCATTATTAATATCGGCTCGGTCGTGGGCACGATGGGCAACGCCGGTCAAACTAATTACGCGGCAGCAAAAGCCGGTGTGATTGGCTTTAGTAAAGCGTTGGCGCGTGAAGTGGCCTCGCGTGGGATCACGGTGAACACAGTAGCGCCTGGTTTTATCGAAACCGATATGACCAATGCACTCACTGATGAGCAGCGCAGCGCAACATTAGCGCAAGTGCCAGCCGGCCGCTTAGGTTCTCCTTATGAAATCGCTGCAACCGTGGCATTTTTGGCATCCGACGATGCTGCATACATTACGGGCGAAACATTGCATGTCAACGGCGGCATGTATATGATATAGCGCCCGTCGTGGCCTCTACTTTTCGTGTAAAGAGAGAATATTAGATCGGCGTCGCGGTTTGACCACCTTGCAAGGTGTTGCAAGTTTTGCGATTTTGAATAAACTACTGTGAGTATCGCATCTGCGAATTATTTAAGGATTAGAACTGATATGAGTAACATTGAAGAGCGTGTTAAGAAAATCATCGTTGAGCAACTAGGTGTAGCTGAAGCAGAAGTTAAAAACGAAGCTTCTTTTGTTGATGACCTTGGCGCAGATTCATTAGACACGGTTGAACTTGTGATGGCATTGGAAGAAGAGTTCGATACTGATATTCCAGATGAAGAAGCAGAAAAAATCACAACGGTTCAAGCTGCGATTGACTACGTAACAAAAGCGACAGCGTAATTACTGCCCCTTTATATGAGCTCAGGCGGCCTTTAGGTCGCCTGATCTATTTATACGCTCCGTCAAAGGTAACCATTCCGCCTCTCTTTTCTCATGCTTACACTTATTGCTAAGCTCGCGCTCGATCAAATTTGGATGGTTTTTTCTGGTTAAATATTAATTTTTTGTTTGCAGCTGTCAGGCGTTTATTTGGGTCTGAAGATCATCGAGTAACAGGTAAGAAATTGATTGGCAAAAAATAAGTGGTGGCTATGACGATGTTCATCAATACAGCACAAACGCAAACGGTCGCCATTGCAGACCGAGCTGTGCAGTATGGCGATGGTGTTTTTACCACCATGTTGGTGAAATATGGCAAAATCTGTTTGCAAGAGGCGCACCTTGCACGGCTTAAACGTGACTGCAAGCAGCTTTGCATTGCTGGTGTGAATTGGCAACTTCTTGCACAAAAGCTGCAAACAATGGCGCAATCGCAGCAAGATCTGCCACGAAGTGTGATAAAAGTGATCATCAGTCGCGGTTGCGGCGAGCGAGGTTACAGTCCGCTTGGTTGCAGTGCGCCGACCGTTATATTGACACAAGCTACCTTCCCTTCGCATTATCTTACATGGCAGCAGCACGGCATTGAGCTTGTTTTTCTTAAACAAATGTTGGGTTTGTCGCCTTTAGCGGGGATCAAACACCTTAACCGTCTTGAGCAGATCTTGCTGAAAAAAGAGCTTTTAGAAACAGGCGCTCAAGAAGAGGGAATTGTGTGCCGTTTAGATGGCTTTGTTGTCGAAACAACGGCGGCCAATCTTTTTTGGCTCAAAGGGGG
>JBOFXO010000211.1:0-2965 GCA_051654185.1 Vibrionaceae bacterium
GCGCATCGGCGCAAATTTGGCGGTGGTAAGCAGCAAGAAATTGCGAAGGCGGTTGGACTTAATAAGGGCGGCGCGCCACTCATTCTTGATGCAACCGCAGGGCTTGGCCGTGACGCTTTTGTGTTAGCGTCGCTTGGCTGCCAAGTTCATATGGTCGAGCGCAATAATGTGGTTGCCGCTTTGCTTGCTGATGGATTGCAGCGTGCAAAGGCGGATGCAGAAATTGGCGCTTGGGTGAGCGAGAGAATGCAGCTGCATTTTTGCGCGGATGGTAGTGCTCACGCACTGAGCCATTGGCAAGGAGCGCGCCCTGATGTGGTCTACCTTGATCCTATGTTTCCCCACCGCAAAAAATCCGCGTTGGTGAAAAAAGAGATGCGCGCTTTTCAATCGCTGGTTGGCAGTGATGAAGATGCCGATGCGCTATTTGCTCCGGCGTATTTGCTGGCAACAAAGCGTGTTGTGGTCAAAAGGCCAAGTTTTGCCCATTTTTTAGCAGATCAAAAACCAACTATGCAGATTGCCACGAAAAAAAATCGCTTTGATGTATATGTAAAGGCGGCGATGGCTGGCGAAAAGTGACTCACAATTGACTATCTTCGCTGATAGCTTTTGTTTTGGGTGCAAGGAGTCTGTTTTCTTATTATTTTTACATTACTTATTGTATTTACTCGATAAAGTCAAAATATCGAATTAAGTTGTCCACAGGGAGGCGGCATGACGATCAGCGATATTTCTGCGATCAATGAATTTGTCCAAATGGTGCAAGAAAACGGCTCTTTGTGGGGGCTGCATTCTGAAGGTGGTTGGGTAGTGTGTGAGTCTGCACTTTATGAAAACACGGATGTGATCCCTTTTTGGACGAGCGAGCAAGCCGCAAAAAAACAGTGCAGCGCTGAGTGGCAAAATTACACCCCGGTTGCGATAAGTTTGGAAGAGTTTCTGCAGATCTGGCTGGTGGAGCTTGCTAATGATGCGGTAATGGTTGGCCTTGATTGGGACAGCAATCTTGTTGGCGAAGAGCTTGATCCGCTTGATATAGAAAAGGCTTTTATTGAGCTGCAAGCAAGGCAGCAATAATATTTTGCAGCGTGAAAAAAGGTAATAAAAAACGCCCTATTGGGCGTTTTTTTGTAGGGTTTCGCCGGCTAAATTTCGCGTTTAGCAGGGAACAGCGTTGAGTGATTTTGACTGCGTGTCAGCTCCAGCGCTTTTTGTGAAATTTGCGTGATTGCGCTCTTATCACCAAGTTTTTCAAGCACATCGGCAAGTAGCGCAATATCAGCAAGTTTAGGATCAATTTCTAAAGCGGCTTCAAGCGCGCGGCGTGCTTCTTGCCATGCCTCTTTGCGTACATAAATTTGCGCTAAGGCGCGCTGTGGCGCTGCGCCATTTTTCTCGCGCTGCAGCTGCTCAAGTAAGGCTATTACAGGGCTAAAGTCTGTAAGCTCAAGCTGGGCAAGCTGGGCGATGAGCAAAGCGTCGGGCTCTTTTTTAAGGCTGGTGCTTAAAATGGTAAAGGCTTCTTGGCTTTCCCCTTTTTTGATCAAGGCTGCGCAAATTTCGCGGATCAAAACCGATTGCTGGCGGGTTGTGCGCGACAACTTATTCCAGTGCGCAAGCAGTTCGCTGGCCGATTTGTGCTCAGCGATATGCGTGATAAGGCTGCACTGCGCTTGTAATTCAAGCTGCTCAGATTGGCTGCTGGTGAGAATTTCCGCTTTGGTCAATTTTGGCAGCAGCTGCAGCAGCCCTTGCCAATCTTTAAGCTGAAGCAGCGTCTCTTTTTGCAGCGACAATAGCATGGTATTGCGTGGATGCTGAATGCTTAAGGCTTGCAGGCTTGCAAGCGCCTCTTCGTACTGCCCTTGCTGATGCTGCAGCTTAGCGCGCGTCAAATTGGTGACGAAGCTGTCAGGATCGCCTAACGTGGCTTGATGCAAATAGTGATCGCGACTTTCAATGTCACCACGATTTTGCGCCGCTTGCGCTGCTGTTAAATAGTTGATCTGTGAAGCTTCGCTATTTTCAGCGCCTTTGACTGCTAAATTTTCCGCTTGGCGCCACTCACCTTCAAACAATTTAAGCAGACTGGTATTGGTCAGCTGGCGGGCTCTGTTTTGCTTGCGCGCAGACAGCCAGCGCCCGGTTGAGCCGGTAATGCCTAACAGCGTGCGAATAATAAACTCGATAAAAAATAAGGCAATTACCAGCAAAAAGATGATGGTACCAAGTGTCGTGACGCTCATTTCAATTGTTTGATCAGCAAGTGAAAGCAGCACGTAACCTTGGTTACCCGCAATTTGCGGCCCTAAAAAAAGCCCCGCGACAAGAACAACGACGAGTAGTAGTAACTTGATCATTGCCTCTCTCCTGTTGCAGCAGAAAGCCCGAGATCGCGCTGTAAGCGCCGCGATAATTCATCATGCAAAAACGTTTGGCTTGTAAGCCTGCGTGGGTAATCCACCTTGATGGTTTGCTGTTTAAGCTCTTCTAACGCCGCTAAAAAGCTTTGCGCTTCAGGTGTTTCGATATTGTAAAAACTGTTTAGCCACTGCTGCGATACGCCAAGCGCTTGCTCGTACAGATCACTGTTTTCGCGATAAACTGCGTTGATAGCTTGGGCAAGTTTTGCTTTTAAGTTTTCTTGCAGATAAAAAGTTTGCGCTGTTGTCAGCAGTGGTACGGCGTTGCCGTCGCGGCGGCGATAGGTAACGAACTGGTCGATAAAATTGAGCAGCGATGCGCGCAAATTCTCTTTCCAATTGTCTACGTTATTAGAGACTTGTGGAGGCTCAGCTTTCTCTTCTTGCTCTTGTGCAACTAAAACGTGCGAAAGAGGCAGCTTATCAACACGCATTTGTAGGCTGGTCAATTTTAGGACAATGCCATCGGCGTCAACGCGTACGACAGACTTAAGCTCTTGAATATCGCTAGCAATAGCTTGGCGGATCGGCGTTAATGA
>JBOFXO010000212.1:0-7733 GCA_051654185.1 Vibrionaceae bacterium
AGTAAGGCTGGCTCATCGTTATCATCTATGGTGCGCTTATAGATACGCAGCAGCGAGCTTTGTTGCAGCTCTAAAACCGATAAAGCAAACTTTGCTTCGTCTAAAGCGGCAAGTGAACCGTTAATTGCGATTTTTTTACAAGCATAAACAGTGATCTTCTGCTCTGGCGTAGTAGGAGGGCTGTAGTCGTAAAGAAGATCATCAAGCGGCAAGCCTAAGGTTTGCGCAAGCTGCATTCCGATATAGGTATGCTGCTCGCTTGCTGGCACATCGGGCGCCTGCGCGATAAGTTTGGTGATAACGTGACGCTGCGCGATAGCCATTGCTTGCAATTTAGGAAAAGTGTAAGGAAAAGGCAGCGATTTTTTTAGCAAGCCTTTGGCTTTTTGCAAAACTTCAGCGAGGGGTAAGTTTTCACGCTCTTGCTTAATTAAATTAAGAACGTGAACTTTTTTTCCTTTTCGCTCTAATAGCGCAATCCTAGCGCAAGTGCTGTCAATATCGATACCGACAGTTAACTGCGAATTATTTAAAGTAAACAAACAAATTTCCTCGTTATTTAGTCATATAAATAGCGGGAATGAGTAATTACACACCGCTTTTTATGGCAAAGTGACGAAATATAAATATAGCTTTTTTCTTAACAACCCTTGCGAATCCATTATTTTTTTAGACAGTTATCTTTATACTAGCGACAAATGTAACTTTATTAATCTACTGTAAGTCACAGGATGACCATGTGAAAATAATCATAAGACTATTGCTGCTAGCAATTGTATGCGTGCTATTAGGGATCGGATCCATTTATGCTTTGTATCTTCATGTTAGACCAGAATTGCCGGATGTTGCGACATTAAAGGACGTTAAATTACAAACACCTATGCTGATTTACAGTGAGGATGGCAAACTCATCGCGCAATTTGGAGAAAAAAGAAGGATCCCCGTTAAGTTTTCAGAGATCCCGCAAACGCTGATCAACGCTTTGATCGCAACTGAAGACAGCCGTTTTTACGAGCATTATGGCCTTGATCCTATTGGTATTGCTCGCGCAGCTTATATTGCCGCGACTTCAGGCAATGCTAAGCAAGGGGCAAGTACCATCACGCAGCAATTAGCGCGAAACTTCTTTTTAAATAATGAACGCAAGCTGATGCGCAAAATAAAAGAAGCTTTTATTGCCATGCACATTGAGCAGCAGCTTTCTAAGCAAGAGATCTTAGAGTTATACGTGAATAAAATTTTTCTAGGATATCGTGCTTATGGATTTGGTGCGGCGGCAAAGGTCTACTTTGATAAAAGTCTAGATCAGCTGACATTGAGCGAAGTCGCCATGTTAGCCGGAATGCCAAAAGCGCCTTCTACCATGAACCCGCTCCATTCGCTCACTCGTGCGACGCAGCGGCGCAATGTGGTTTTACAGCGCATGCTCGAAGAAGGCTATATTGATTCAGCGCAATTTGCTGCTGCGAAAAATGAACCAATCGTCGCCAGTTATCACACTGCAGAAATTGAGCTTAGTGCGCCGTATGTGGCCGAAATGGCGCGTGCTTGGGCGGTTGAGCAGTTCGGTGAAGAGGTTTATGAGTCGGGCTATCGGATTTATACCACTATCAATTCGAAAACACAGCTTAATGCTGAAAATGCAGCGTTAGACAATCTGTTTGCTTACGATGAACGCCATGGCTATCGCGGTGCAACAGCGCGTCTTTGGCAAGCTGGTACGCAAGTTTGGAGCAGCGCGCAGATCAAAAAACACCTTGCAGAGCAGCCTGTCGACGGACGCCTTTTGCCGGCCGTTGTGCTAAGCGTGGGTGAAAAAAGTGCGAAGGTACAAACAGTTAGCGGAAATAAAGAGATAGCTTGGTCGGAAATGCTGTGGGCGAGGCCCTTTAAAAGCGACAATGTGCAAGGTAAACCACCGCAAAAGCCCAGCGACGTACTGGCTAGCGGGCAGCAAATTTGGGTACGCAGATCAGGTGATCGCTGGCGTTTAAGCCAAGTTCCCGATGCCAACACCGCTTTTGTGGTTACCTCTCCTGATACGGGGGCAATCAAGGCGCTGGTAGGCGGCTTTAGTTTTGCGCACAGCAAGTTTAACCGTGTAACGCAGTCGGTGCGACAAGTCGGCTCAAGTATTAAACCTTTCATCTATTCTGCCGGTTTAGAGCATGGCATAACGCTCGCAACGCTGATCAACGATGCGCCAATTAACCATTGGGATGCGGGAAGCGGTGTTGCTTGGCGTCCTAAAAACTCGCCTGCGGTGTACGATGGCCCACTGACTGCTCGCCAAGGGCTAGCGCGCTCTAAAAACGTGATGGCAATTCGTCTGTTAAGGCAAATTGGTCTTGATAATACGATCAATTTTTTACCTCGTTTTGGTTTTAAAGCCAGTGAATTGCCGCGTGCAGAGCCTATCGCGCTTGGCGCGGGTAACTTAACGCCTTTGCAAATGGCGCAAGGTTTTGGCGTTTTCGCTAATGGTGGCTATTACGTACAAAGCTATTGGGTGGCCAAAATTTTAAGTGCCACCGGCGAGCGCATTTATACGGCTCACACGCCTAAAGAGTGTGCTGGCGGCAAGTGCGAGGCAACGGTTAATGTTGAGCGTGTGATCAGCGATAAAAATGCCTTTTTGGTTCGCGAAATGTTAGAAGCCAACATTTGGGGCGGTGGCAGCTGGAAAGACAAATCGGCCTGGATGGGAACCGGCTGGCGTGCCAAAAAAGAGCTAAACCGTCATGATATTGGCGGAAAAACCGGTACGACCAACGACTCAAAAGATGCGTGGTATGTGGGGTTTGCGCCGAAATTGGTAGTAAGTACTTGGATTGGTTTTGATAATCATAACCGTAATCTCGGTTACACCTCGCGCTACGAAAGCTTAAATGATCCGATCCATGGCGCTGAAGCGGGTGGTAAAAGCGCGCAGCCAGCTTGGATAAGCTTTATGAAACGCGAACTTGCTAATGTGCCTGAGCAGCCTAAAGTGGTGCCAAGCGGCATTGTGCAAGTGCGCATAGATCGCCGTACTGGGCTGCTGACGCGACACGAGGGGGAAGGTACGATGATGGAGTATTTTATAGCAGGTACTGAGCCTACAAGTTATGGATCAAGCTCCTCTCGCCCAAGCGGTGGCGCTGTTAGCGCAACAGATGAACTTTTCTAACCGTTTGAAATAAACAATAAAAAAGGCAGCTTTGCTGCCTTTTTTATTGAAGATCGGTTTAGCGTTTTTATTTTTTCTTTTCGCCGATAGGTAAAATTGTGCGGCCGTATTGCTCGTTGATAACGGTGGCCATCGCCAAATAAATGGCGCTTGCACCACAGATGATCCCTTCAAATCCAGCAATGGTTCCGATAAGTGCATTGCCTGTGAAATCACGCAGCGCTAACAAGAAGAACAACACCACTAAAGAGCCAAATACGAATCGTTTTGCACGTGGGTAATTGACTGTGCCAAAAAACATAAACAGCGTAAAAATTCCCCACATTAGCAAGTAGCAGCCCATGTAGGCGTGCGGCGTTGCTTGTGTTAATCCCATGTTTGGCATGATGAGTAAGAAAACCAAGCTCCACCAAAATGTGCCGTAAGAAATAAAAGCGGTCACGCCAAAAGTATTACCGCGTTTATACTCCATTATACCCGCAATAATTTGTGCAAGTCCGCCGTAGCACAGGCCCATGGCTAAGATCATGGCGCTTATAGGAAAAAATCCTGCGTTGTGAATATTTAGAAGGATGGTTGTCATACCAAATCCCATCAGCCCTAGCGGTGCAGGATTGGCCAATTTGTCGCTTGCGTTCACGTGTTCTCCGATTGTTTCGAGGAATATAAAGAGGCGAGATTTTAGGCATGCTTGATGCATGGCGCAAGTAAAGTTTCAGGATCGGGACTTGTGCATAGCAAACAAGCAATTTTTTTGAACATCATGTAATATGAACAAGATAACTTATTTTTAATAAAATCAATCAGCTCAATTTATTTAGAAGGTAAACGCAGTGAAAAAAAAATTGATCCCTCTTGTAACATTGGTAGCAGCTTTAGGAATGGTAGGTTGTGAAATGAAATCTGAAGCATCTTTAGCTCAACTACAACAATCCCATTGGCAGTTAGACGGTGCAAGCGCTGATGCTTTCACGCTTGCTCTTGTAGATGGTAAATTGGTTGGTAAAGCTGGATGTAACCGTTATTTTGCTGGCGCAACTAGCCCTCAAAATGGCGTGTTAACTTTGAGCGATTTTGGATCTACACGCATGGCGTGTGAGCCTGAAGCGATGAAAAAAGAAGGCGAATTTTTGCAAACATTGCAACAAGTTGGCACTTTTAGAATCGAAGGTAAAAAATTGATCCTAAGTGACGCGAACAAAAAAGCATTGCTGACGTTTAATGCGGTAGCAGCGCCTGCAGCAAGTGATCCTGCAACCCTAGAAGCAACGCCTGCTGATTCTGCGCAACCTGCAGCAAATCCAGAGGATAAAGTTGCGCCGCACCCAGCTGCGCCAACACAGCCAGCGCCTGCTGAGTCTGAGCCAGAGCAAAAGTCTGAGCCTGAGCAAAAACCAGAGGCAGAGCAAAAGTAATATCTCATTAAGGCTAAGATTTTCTTAGCCTTTTTTATGCAAAAAATTAAATTTTCATAAATTATGCTGACTCAAGCTTTGGGTCTGCGCCATATTTGTTGTCGTAAGGTTGACCATTTTGCGCTAACAGCACAACCAATGCGATGGCGCCAAGCAGCGGGATCAAGGTGATAAGCCCCCACCATGCGCTGCGTCCTGTGTCGTGTAAGCGGCGCATTAAAACCCCCGTACTGGGCAACAGCGCGATCAGGGTATAGATAGCACTTAATACGCCAATTCCTACTTGCGGATAAAATAAACCCAACTTTTGATCAACAAAGGCTAAGGCTGCTGTGAGTAACACGTTGAGCAACGTGAAATACCAAAACTCTTTGCGCCGTGCTCGGCCGCTAAAGACAGCATATTTTTTTAAAACAGACAGATACCAATTCATGCAAACTCCGTTTTTTATAACGCAGCGAGCAGCATATCATTTGTTGTTTTTTTTAACTATTTTGCTTTGTAAAGATCAAGCCGCTTATCGGGTTTAACTTATTGTTTTATAAGAAAAATGAATGTAAAGGAAAGGCTTGCAGGAAGGGAGTTATGCGATCTGAAGCAAAGTTCAGATCGCCTGTAAAATCACCAAGTGATTTTGTTTTTCTTGCGAGTTAATTTGCCTTGTTTTGTATTTGCGCCCGCAGCATCTTTAACAAGAATGCGGTCCATTTTTGGATAAATGTCGAACAAAGTAACAGCTAGCTGATTGATTTTATGTGGATTTTTGCATTCGTAGCTGTAAGTTGCGCCCATTGTGTAGTGGGTGATAGCCGGATCTTTACTTGGAACATTTGCCGCTTTTGGCTCAGTTAGCGCTTGCTGGCTTAGGGAACATTTTGCTTCAGGATTGAATTGGAAAAGAACATCTTTGAGCAGTAGGCGTGCTTTAGTGCTGGCAAATTGCGCTTTTTCTTGAACTGTGGTTGGGATGTGCTCAAAACCTACTAAAGTCTGTGCTGGAGCATCAAAATTGATCGTTAAAATATTTTTTTCTAGCGATAAATTTAGCACTCCTTGGCCGTGCGCGTAAGTGCTTTGGCTTGCTTGTGCTGCAAATGAACTAAAGGTTGCTAGAGCGATAAGAAGAGGTACTGCTTTCATGTTTGTGTTCCCTTAAAAATCTACTACTGAATACAAAGTGATATAAATCGAACTCGTTGGTATGGCTTTTAGCAAAATGTGAGGTAGTAAGCAACGCAAGATTTTGTTTTCTGATCATTTGTTGTGCTGCTTGTTGATGCCTCGTTGTTTCTTGCTAACTCTCGGTGAAGTTAGCGGATAATTTTTACAAAAACTATCTTTATAAAAATCAAAAATTAGCCCTTTCGCTAAGCCGGGTGCACTATACATTGGCCGCTTAAATTTTCAGTCTTCTTGGTTAGGTTGTTGGCAGATCATCACAGAAAATAGTTTTTTGCTGCTTTTGGCTTTGTTGGTGTGGGGTATTAGGTGTGGTGACGAATTGACGCAATACTCCACAGCGCATAAAAATTTTGTTTGAAAACTTGCTTGTGCGCAGAATTATATGATCGATAGTTGAGCAATTACTACCTTTGTTTGTACTTAGCCTTATTTTCAAAAAAAGGGTGTTTTTTCGATAAGTTAGCACTAGTTTATTTGTTGCATAGCGCATATAAATATGCAAATGCAAGATGATTTATTATATTTTTTGGATACTTACGAAAAATACTTGTCTATAGATCACAGGTTATGAAAATGCGTGGTTTGCTGCGTAACTTTCGTCAATCTCGTAGCGTTAGCGCGCAGTGTGCTTTTCATGACGGCAATAATGTTGACGGGTTTTATTACGGCTTGCTTGTGCGAGCAAATTTTATCTAGCGAGGAAAAAATGTTAAAAAAATTGATCATGTTAACTGCAGCTGCAGTTATAAGTGTGTCAGCTCATGCGGCGACATTTAAAGAAGGTCAAGATTATCAAGTGCTTAAGTCAGAAAAAACGGCAAAGCCTACGGTAACAGAGTTTTTCTCTTACTACTGCCCATACTGCTTTTCAAGTCAGCCTTTGATGACGCAGCTTAAGCAAAAAATTCCTGCAGGTACTGCCTTTATCGAAAATCACACCTCCATCATGGGTGGCAAAATGGGCGTTGTGCTTAACAAAGCGCATGCAACTGCTGAGCTTTTAAATGTCAACGCTAAAGTCAGCGCGGCGATTTTTAATCATATTCAGGTGCAAAGAAAGCCTTTGACAGATGAGGCGCAGGTGCGTCAAATCTTTATTGATCAAGGCGTAAGCCCTGCAGAATTTGATGGCGCTTACAACAGCTTTGCGGTAAATGCTGCAGCAAATCGTTACGACAAAACCTTTGAGCGATCAGGACTGCGCGGAGTTCCTGCGGTTGTTGTGAATGGTAAATACCACCTCACGCCGCAAAACTTAAAAAATGAAGCTGATTATTTTGAGCTTGTGAACTACTTGCTTACCAAATAAATTTATTAATGTACTGAGAAATTGAGCAACCGCGCTTTTTGTGCGGTTGCTTTTTTTATTAGCTTATCTGCATCATGAGCTGTTTTAAAAGATTGTCCATTGCGCGATAGCTTAGCGCTTCAACAAGATGCGGATGCTCAATATTTTCTTCTTGATTTAGATCGGCGATGGTACGTGCGACTTTGATCAAACGATGGTAAGCACGCACCGATAAACCGAGCTGGTGGATAGCATTTTCTAAAAATTGCGCCTCTTTTAGGCTTAAAAAGTGGCTAAGCTCTGCTGCGCTTAGTTCACTGTTTAATTTTCCACAGCGGGTTAGCATGCGCTTACGTGCCTGCTCGACTCGCGCGCGCACTTCTTTGCTGCTCGCGCCGCGATCTTCATGTTTTGGCGCTGAAAGTGTGCCTTTAGCGAGCAGTGGCATGTCTACAGCAAGATCAAAACGGTCTAAAAAGGGGCCAGAGAGTTTACTTAAGTAGCGAAGCGCGGCTTGCGGTGTACTTTGACGCGCTTGTGGGCCTTGCGTGTAGCCGCTGATGCAGGGATTTAATGCGCCAATAAGTTGAAATTTGGCAGGAAAATTGATTTTACTGCGTGATCTTGAAATAACAATCTCCCCTGATTCTATAGGCTGGCGCAGCGCATCGAGTGCTCT
>JBOFXO010000213.1:0-1878 GCA_051654185.1 Vibrionaceae bacterium
AACAATTTTTGGCTGTTGTTGCTTTTACCTTCGGCTACGCATTGTTGCTGCTGTTTTTTCAGCTGAGATAGCTCTGAGTCAAATTTAACCTGCTTAGCAGTCAGTTGTTGACGCAGAACTTCTGCTCTTGCATCCCTTCTTTGCTCAAGCTCGTAACGATTCTCTGCCATTAAAGCTAGCTCCGGCTTTTCGGCTATTAGTGCTTTTTCGCACTGTTCTGCTTTAAACTTGATCTCTTGCACCCGCTCAGTGTTGGCCTTCTGTTCGGCATTTTCTTCTAACAGCTGGTCATATTTTTCTTGTAGCGCTACGCGCAGAGTGTCAACAACCGCTTCAGTTATTGGGTTAAGAGCTTTATCAGCAAGGTGAAGGTTAACTCGCTTTGCCATTGCACTACCGATTCGGCTGGCAGCTTGTTCGATAAGTGATTCAGCCACATTATCACTCTGTGCGATAAACTTAAGCCGCTGCGATTTTTCTATTTCCCTAACATCTTCTTCTGCGGCTTCTTGCACCTCTTGAGGATCATCTTCAATTACCATCTGCAAAGTTATTGCTTTTTTATACAGATCAGCGGGCAAGGTTTTGGCTAGTGCCCCTTGGCGAGCGGCTTCCTCAAGAATTGGTTGCAATCTACTGGTCAGGTCGACAACTAGCCGCTCTTTTTCATCAGTTGATAGCCCACCACCAATAAGATGGCGCTGTGTTTGTTGATGTATTGCAGCTTTATATGCATCGATTGGAGATTCAAGGGCTTCTTTAGAAAGCTGACCGCGTCTTTGTGCACTTTCATACTCTTGTTGCTCGCTAGTTAACAAGCTTTGCTCTCTTATCAAAGCAGAAAACAACCCAGCTTCTGGAGATAAAAGTTTAACCATACCGCCCACAGAAACGCTGGCGGCTGTTGAAGTGCTAGCAGCACCCAAATCACCATCTTGACTTGTAGTTGTAATTTGAGGAGTAAGATCAGCAAGCTCACGTGAGATTTGTGCTAATCGTCTGAGGCGAGCTTTTTCGACTTCCCGCTGTCTATCTATTTGCGCTTTAACAGCGGCTCTTTCGCTGACGCGATGGTGCTTAAGTGCTCGATACTCAAGCTCTTTCGTCAATAATGGCAACTCTGCTGTAAGCGCCTCGGTTAAGGCTATAGTTAATGCTTCGCGGTTTTCTTGCAGCAAACGTTGACTAGCAACCTTAGTGGTATCCCAATCAAGTATTGTATCTAAACGGCTTAAGGTCGTTTCTATTGGTTCAGGAGGTTTTTTCGCGGCTGCAGCAACTTTTTCGCTATCATCAGTCTGCCACTTTAATAGCTCTTGGGTTTCGGCGGCAACTCCCATTTTATAAACGCTAAACAGTTTTAACGCAGCGTCTTTCACTTTTTCCGCTTCAATCTCTTGGCGAGCCTGCGCTTGCTCTAACCACTGTTGGCGCTGCATTGCAAAGTAATCACGGATCCCGCGGCCGTAATAGATAGGTGTAAAATCTGGTGGAGTAAGTCTAGGATTTTTCTCTCGTAACGCCATACACAAGGAATGCAACTTGCTTTCGCTGCTTTCAAGCTCAGTAACTAGTTCTGCGTAGAGATAAATTCCATCCTGTGCTAGTTCCACATAGCGCCATAGCTGTTCAAGTTCATCAATAACCCCTTGTGACAGAAACTGCCAATCTTTATTTTGTTGTAGAGCAGGAATTTTTTGCAGGCTATCGATTTTTTCGTAAATAGACTGACAGTTTTCACGCAGCTCAAACAACTTCGTTTGCGGTAACTTATTCCACGCATCAACTGCATTAAAAGAGAGCAAGGCATGAACCGCCGCGGTTAAAGGAGCAAGTAGTTCAGGGGTTTCGAGCACTACGGAGCTTTCACTTAACGCA
>JBOFXO010000214.1:0-5001 GCA_051654185.1 Vibrionaceae bacterium
TTTTTGGTGCTTGCGGATCAGCTATGAAAATGAGTTCAACAAAAAATGTGCCAACGGGAAGGGCTTTATTTTTGAGTAGTGATACGGCTGTGATGCCTATTTTTTCAGTAAGTAGCAGATCGATACCACCTTGAATGATCGGATGCTCCCAACTTAAAAAACTTAAATCTTCGCGCGCAAGAGCTGTGTCTCTATCAAATGTAATAGAGCAGCCTTCGAGTGGTAGATTTGGAAAGTGAGGAACGAGCATCTGATCTGATGGCGTTATAAAAATAGCATTTTCACCGCGATCATCTTGCTCTATGCCTACAGTATCAAATAATTCAAAAGCAAAACTGACGAGCTCATGATTGGCATCTTGCTGCGCGATTTGCTCAGCGAGTAATTTGGCAGCTTCGCCACCATGAGAGTGCATTTCTAACAGGCGATCGCGCCCAGCTTCGAGTTGACTCTTTAAAGTTTGTAGCTGCAGGGCACTTTCTTCAATTAAGGCTTCTATTGTGACATCTGTTTTGCAATGCGAAAGTAAAGCAAGCAGTTGTGGCTGAACTTGTTCAAAAATGGTGCGACCCGCTGGACAGGTTTGTTCAAAGGCATTGAGCCCCTCATGGTACCAACGGGCTAAAATAGCTTGCGATGTTTCTTGCATAAATGGCACGTGAATGTCGATATCGCTTTTTTGCCCGATGCGATCAAGCCGGCCAATTCGCTGCTCAAGTAGATCTGGTGACATGGGCAAATCAAACATGACTAGCTGACTGGCAAATTGGAAATTGCGCCCTTCAGAGCCGATCTCTGAGCAGATCAAAACTTGTGCGCCAGTTTCTTCTTGTGCGAAATAGGCGGCCGCTTGATCGCGTTCTAAAATTGACATGTCTTCATGAAAGACTGTGCCACGAATGCCTTCGCGCTCTCGCAGTGCTTGCTCTAGGCTAAGTGCGGTATGGGCGTGAGCGCAGATCACCAACACTTTTTGCTGGCGATTGTTTTTTAGCAGATCAAGCAGCCAGTTCACGCGAGGGTCGAAAGCCCACCAAGTGGAATTATCACCTTCAAACTTTTGAAAGATCTCTTCAGGATAAAGCCATTGCTGCGCTTTTTGTTCAGGGGAGGCGCTATTGTTAGCCATGATCCCTGCAACACGCATAGCTGTTTGGTACTGATTGGGCAAAGGTAAAGGATGCAGCTGTAAACGGCGTTTAGCAAATCCTTGCACCGAGGCGCGCGTGTTACGAAATAGCACTCGTCCAGTGCCATGGCGATCCATAAGCTCTTCTATAAGCAGCTGTTTAGCTTTTGTTTTTTCCTCATCGCTACTATGGTCTGCATCGATAATGCTAAGAGCGTTTGGGGAATCGGGTATTAACTCTATGAGCTTGGCGCGCGCTTCATCATTTATTATTGAGCCACTTTCGAGCAGTTCACTGACCGCTTGTGCGATAGGTGCGTAATTTTGCTCTTCTTCAAGAAAAAGCTGGTAGTCGTAAAAACGATCAGGATCTAATAGGCGCAGCCTAGCAAAATGACTCTGATGGCCTAATTGCTCTGGAGTTGCTGTGATCAGCAATACACCTGGAGTATTTTGGGCAATGGTTTCAATTACTTGGTATTCGCGGCTGACTTTTTTTCGCTCCAGGTTAAATGATGCGCTTCATCGACGACCAGCAGATCCCAATCCGATTCGGCGGCCTGCTCGGCACGAGTGCGACTTTTTTTCAAAAAGTTGAGCGAGCAAAGAACCCATTGCGCCGTATCAAACGGATTATCTGAATCAAAAGCGGCCTCTGCGCAGCGCTCTTCATCAAAAATAGTAAAATGCAAATTAAAGCGGCGCAGCATTTCTACAAGCCATTGGTGCTGCAATGTTTCTGGCACCACAATCAAAATGCGTTGTGCCCGCCCAGCTAAGATCTGCTGATGAATGATCATGCCCGCTTCAATGGTTTTTCCAAGTCCTACTTCATCTGCGAGTAAAACGCGTGGCGCATGCCTGCGCCCTACTTCTTTAGCAATGAAAAGTTGATGGGGGATCAAACCTGCACGCATGCCGCATAATCCTCGTAGTGGATTTTTATGCTGCTTATACTGGTTAGTTAGCGCGCGATAACGCAAGGCAAAGCGATTCATGCGATCGATTTGCCCTGCAAAAAGCTTATCTTGGGGTTTGTTAAAGCAAATTTGGTGGTTCAAGAAGATCTCGCGCAGTGCAATATTTTCTTCACCCGTTTCGTTATGTTTACCTATGTAAGTAATAACGCCCTGTTTTTCTTGAACTTGCTCGACAGTCAAGAACCAGCCGTCTTGGCTTTGAATTGTATCGCCTTGGTTAAAAATCACGCGTGTGATAGGCGCATCAGAACGAGAGTAAAGCCTGTTTTCCTCGCAAGCTGCAAACATTAATGTAACAGTGCGAGCATCAATGGCTACCACGGTTCCAAGACCAAGCTCGTGCTCAGCGTCGCTGATCCAGCGTTGTCCAAGGGAGTAAGGCATAGCAAAGACCTCTTTGTAAAGCAGATGCAAATTAGGTTGCAATAAGATAAATGAAATGGCTGCATGTTACTTTAAGTTGGAACTAATATCACGACCAAAAATGTAGGGATATTTAGCGAAAGAAGCGGACTTAAGTTGTCAAAAGTAAAAGCTTCTGGATGATACTCCACAAATTAAGCTTAAGATGAAGCCCTATCATGGGGAATTTTTTAAAATTCGGGTACTCTTGTTTATAACTACCAATAACTTCAAAAATGTAGGCTATTTTTTGGGAACTAGGGTGGGATGCACTCGAATTTGATGCTACCAAGGAGCTTTCAATGGCAGTTGCCGAACGCAAGGTCTATATACTAGACACCAACATTTTGCTGCACGAACCGTTTTCTGTTTATTCTTTCCAAGATCATGACGTTATCATTCCGATGACTGTGCTTGAGGAGCTTGACAGGTTAAAGGATAGTAAACGCGATATCGCACGAGATGCGCGTGTTGCTATTCGGGTGCTAGAAGACATTTTTAAAGACGCAACCCCTGAGCAAATTTCGTCTGGTATAGGTATTGGTGAGCAGGGCTCTGGTACTATCGCCATCTTAGCCGATTTTGAAATAGAAGAAGAGCGGCAGGTTTTCACCGATAAAGCAGGTGATAACCGCATCCTCAATGCTGTACTTTTCTTGCAGCATAAGCATGCCCAGCGTCAGGTTGTGCTGATCACCAAAGATATTAATATGCGCCTGCGAGCTAAAGGCGCTGGCGTGCAATACGTTGATGATTACCATAGCGATCAGCTGATCGATGATGTCAAACTTTTGGCGAAAGGCTTTCAGGTTTGCAAGGGCGATTTTTGGTCTAAAGTTGGCAGCGTGGAAACGAAGAACAGTGGCCTAGACACTGTGCACTGGCTTGATCGAGAGCTTCTAGATAATACCTATATTAATCAGTACATTCTTGATGAAGGCGAAAAATTCGCAGGGCGAGTCACTGCGATTGAAGAAGGGCGCTTGCAAGTTAAGGACTTAGGTCGCGATCTGCTTATGCATCGTCAGGCGTGGGGTGTCACACCGAAAAATATTTATCAGGCCATGGCGCTTGATGCACTGCTTGATCCCAACATTGAACTGGTAATGCTAACAGGTCCTGCAGGATGTGGTAAGACATTTTTAGCGTTGGCAGCGGCCATAGAGCAGGTCGTTGAACGTAATATGTATGACAAAATTATCGTCACGCGTAATACGCCAGAAATTGCAGAGTCGATTGGATTTTTACCTGGCACTGAAGAAGAAAAAATGCTGCCTTGGCTTGGTGCGGTAACCGATACGCTAGAGGCTTTGCATAAACATGATGAAAAAGCAGAAAGCTCAATGCGCTACATCATGGACAAGGCAAATATTCAATTTAAGTCGATAAACTTTATGCGTGGTCGCTCTATTCAAAATGCATTTGTAATATTAGATGAGTGCCAAAATTTAACAGCGTCACAGCTTAAAACGATTATTACGCGTTGCGGCGAGGGTACAAAAATTGTTTGCTCGGGTAACTTGGCGCAAATTGATAGTCATTACTTAACGCCGGTAACATCGGGGCTCACTTATATTGTTGAGCGCTTTAAACCTTTTGAGGGCAGCGCCAACGTGTTCTTAAATGGTGTGGTACGCAGCCGCTTAGCTGAGTTCGCAGAAGAGAACCTTTAGGCTATCGCTAGCTTGAGTTTTATCGCGAAGAGCTTTCTCAATGCGTTGTATCGCGATAAAGGCTCTTTTGAGCTTTAGAAAAATCGCAGATCCCCTTTGAAAAATTGGAATGGCCCGCTTGTGCTTATAAGCGGGCTGCATATAGAGCAATTGGCTTTAACGCAGATAGTTTTTAAGTTTTTGTATTTGCAAAACTAAAAATAGTTGGCCACAGGCTAAACCATGACCGTTAAATAGCATCTTCCCCTTGCTCACCAGTGCGGATACGGATCACTTGTTCAATATTGGTTACGAAAATTTTTCCATCTCCGACTTTTCCTGTTTGCGCAGCTTGCATGATCCCAGTAATACAAGGTTCAAGAAAATCATCATCCACAATAATTTCGATTTTTATTTTAGGTAAAAAATCAATAACATATTCTGCGCCGCGGTAAAGCTCTGTATGACCGCGTTGTCGCCCAAAACCTTTAACTTCGCTTACAGTCATTCCTGTGATCCCAAGATCAGCCAGTGCTTCGCGCACATCATCGAGTTTAAAAGGTTTGATAACGGCTTCTATTTTTTTCATGGTCAATTCCCTTGTTGGGTAAAGCGTTGTTATAGCAAGAAATGAACCTTAAACTTTATGCTTAACTGCGTCAAAATCGGTAAGAAATGTAAATCTAAAAATTTTTTACGAAAAAATGTGATTGAGCTCTTGACTTAAAACTCACATTGCGTAGAATGCGCACCTCGACAGACAAGGTAACGCCTTGAAAAGTCAACGCTCTTTAACAATTTGACCTATGCAATCTGTGTGGGCGCTCGTGAATGATAA
>JBOFXO010000215.1:0-1068 GCA_051654185.1 Vibrionaceae bacterium
CAGCTGATAGCTGTGAGCAAATCACAATTGATTTTACTTATCAGGCGCAAGAAGGAGCAACTTACCACCTTAACACCGATATCGTACTCATCAGCGATACGCCTTGGGCTGCGAGTGGTTTTTGCTGTGCCAGTGAGCAGTTTGTGCTGCAAAGCGTCGCGCAGCTTGCTATGCCGGTTGGTAACGAAAGCAGCTCTTTGTTTGTTACAGAGCAAAACAATTGCTACGTGGTACAAAGTCAAGATGGCCTGCACTGCTGGCAGCTTAATAAACAGACGGGCCTTTTGCAAAGCTGGCTTGCTGATGGCAAAGAGCAGTTTATCGATGCGCCGGTGGATAATTTTTTCCGCGCGCCACTGGATAATGACATCGGCGTGAGCGAAGTCGATAATGTTGACCCTAACGCTTGGGCATGCCGCTGGCAAGCTGCGGGAATTGGCGAGTGGCAACGTGAGTGCTTACGCGTAGAGCGTGGCGCGCTTTCGCAGCAAGTGCTATTGCGCTGTCAATTTGTGCATCGCCATCAAGAAAAAATTCAAGCGCTCAGCACATGGTGTTACCATTTTAGCGCCTGTGGCGAGATGGAAATTGACATCGACGTGCAGCTTGCGCCGCAACTTCCGCCTATGCCACGCATTGGCGTTGAGTTTGCGCTAGCGCGTCCTGCAACAGACAGCATTGATTGGCGCGGCTTAGGGCCTCATGAAAATTACCCTGATAGACTTGCGAGCGCGCGCTTTGGCCATTACTATCGTCGGCTAAATAAACTGCACACTGATTATATTTTCCCTTCAGATAATGGGTTACGCTGCGGCACAACAGAGCTGCAAGTGGGCAATTTGCAATGCCGTGGTGATTTTGCCTTTAGCGTGGGAATGTACAGTTTGCAAGATCTGGCAGCGGCGAAACACACGCACGAGCTGCAGGAGCACAATAAGCTGTTTGTGCGCATCGACCATCGTCATATGGGCGTGGGCGGCGACGACTCTTGGACGCCAAGTGTACACAAGGCGTTTCAATTGACAGATCGCAGTTATCGCTATCAGCTGAAATTTAAAGCATAAAAAA
>JBOFXO010000216.1:0-1071 GCA_051654185.1 Vibrionaceae bacterium
GTCGGTTACGAAATTGGCCTAACGCGCGAGCGAGTGCGGCAAATTCAGGTAGAGGGGCTGCGCCGCTTGCGTGATATGTTGACACAACAAGGCCTTAGCATAGAGATGCTGTTTGATAACGAAATTTACTGACAGCTAAGGCGCTTTTTATGGTAAAGCCCGTGCAATTGCTGCGTGCAATTGACGGGCTTTTTATCATGGTAAGGATGCTAAAAAATCGAGCACCGTTTGGTGGTGATTTTTTGTGGTAAATTTGTCAAAAACGTGGATGATTTTTCCTTGTTCATCAATTAAGTAGCTGATGCGATGGATCCCATCGTAATGCTTGCCTAAAAAAGTTTTATCCCCCCACGCGCCGTAAGCGTCGGCAATTTTATGCTCAATATCGCTAAGTAGCGTGAAATTAAGCGATTTACTGTCGTTAAATTTTGCAAGGCGCGCGCTAGGATCAGGGCTTATTCCAAGCACAACGGTGTTATATTGGCTAAATTCGGCCAAATTGTCGCGCAAACCGCATGCTTGTGTGGTGCAGCCTGGCGTTGAAGCCCGTGGATAAAAATAGAGCAGCACTTTGTTTTGCCCGCGAAATTGAGCAAGCGAACAAAGGCGCCCGTATTGGTCTGGTAAGTTAAAATCAGGCGCAGTCGCACCTTTGCTTAAATAGGTCATATGTACTCCAAATGGATGCTTTTATCTTTTAAATTAGATGGTTATTTTTGTCAAAATAGCATTTATAGAACAAAGTCGGATCGTCACTTTTAGAAAAATGATAAAGTAAATGAATAAGTCTTGTAAGATGCGCCATTTGCTTGCCCAATTTGGGCTGGTATTGCGAGTGTTCTGTAAGCTCGCGGCGTAATTGTTAGTGGAAAGGGGCAAATAAGCACTTTTGTCAGATCGTTGCTTAAAAAACTAACACGGGCTAAAAAAATAAATTGCTAAAAGATCATCCCTAAGTAGAGGAACAAGCATGTTTTCAGGAAGCATTACAGCGCTAGTCACGCCGATGGACAGCCGCGGTGAAGTCGATTATGACAGCTTGCAGCGGCTCGTTGAGTACCACGTTGCGGC
>JBOFXO010000217.1:0-2970 GCA_051654185.1 Vibrionaceae bacterium
GATTAATAGAGTAACCTAGCTCTTGCACAACTTGGCGAATTTGCGAATGCAGATCTTGCCATTCGCGCACGCGCAAATAATTGAGGTACTCTTTTTTACACAGCTGGCGAAATTGATTGCTTGACTGCGCTTTTTGCTGCTCTTTTAAGTAGCGCCACAGATTAAGAAAAGTCGCAAAATCAGAGTGCTGATCGGCAAAGCGGCGATGTTTTTCATCCGCAGCTTGCTGTTTATCGTTAGGCCGCTCACGCGGATCTTGAATTGACAGCGCAGCCACAATGACCATGGTCTCTGCAAGTGCCCCTTGTTTGTTAGCCTCAAAAACCATGCGTGCAAGTCGTGGGTCAATCGGCAGCTGTGCGAGCACCTTACCAATCTCGGTGAGCTGCGGGCGGCTTGTGCCGATTTGTTTAACCGCGCCAAGCTCTTCGAGCAGCTTAACTCCATCATTAATATGGCGACTGTCGGGCGCTTCCACAAAAGGAAACGTGCTTATTTCTCCAAGCCCTAGCCACAGCATGTGCAAGATCACCGAAGCTAAATTAGTGCGCGCAATTTCAGGATCGGTAAATTCGCTGCGATTAGCAAAATCTTCTTGTGAATAAAGGCGAATACAGATCCCATCCGACACGCGCCCGCAGCGCCCTTTACGCTGATCGGCGCTTGCTTGCGATATCGGCTCAATGGGCAAGCGCTGCACCTTAGTGCGGTGGCTGTAGCGTGAAATGCGCGCAAGCCCAGGATCAATCACGTACTTTATTCCCGGTACGGTCAGTGAGGTCTCAGCAACGTTTGTCGCAAGGACAATGCGCCGCCCAATGTGCGATTGAAAAACACGGTTTTGCTCATGAGCGGCAAGGCGTGCGTAGAGCGGTAAAATTTGCGTATCACGCAGCTCACGTTTATTGAGCGCTTGCGCTAGATCGCGAATTTCTCGCTCGCCGCTCATAAAGATCAAAATATCGCCTGGTGCTTCGTGGAGAAGCTCATCCACAGCATCAAAAATGGCTTGTTGCAAATCACGATCGCCGTCATTTTCTTCATTGATGATCGGCCGATAGCGCACTTCTACCGGATAGGTACGCCCCGAAACTGTGATGATCGGCGCGTTATCAAAGTGTGAAGAAAAGCGCTGCGGATCAATGGTTGCCGAGGTGATAATGACTTTAAGATCAGGGCGTTTTGGCAAAAGCTGCTTTAAATAGCCTAAAATAAAATCGATGTTTAAGCTGCGCTCATGCGCCTCGTCGATAATGATGCAGTCATATTTGTTAAGGTATTTATCGTGCGCAATTTCTGCTAGTAAAATGCCGTCAGTCATTAGCTTAACGCGGCTTTGCGGCGTACTGTGATCGCTAAAGCGCACCTGATAACCCACAGCTTGCCCGATCTCACATCCTAGCTCTTCACAAAGCCGGTTTGCGACCGCGCGTGCAGCAATTCGCCTTGGCTGCGTGTGGCCAATCAGCCCTTTGATCCCAAGCCCTAGCTCTAAACAGATTTTGGGCAGCTGCGTGGTTTTGCCAGAGCCCGTCTCGCCCGCCACAATGATCACTTGGTTTTCAGACAGGGCACGTAAGATCTCATCACGTTTTTGGCTAACCGGCAGCTGCGCGGGATACTCAATTTTGAGCGGCGTGCTAGCTCGCATCTGGCGAGTTTGGATCGAAATGGCCATCGCTTGGGCGATGGTGTCTAATGCGGCTTGTTGCTTCTTTTTATCAAGAATGCGTTTTGCGCCATTGATGCGCTTGATAAAGGAAAAGCGATCTTTTAGCAGGCAATCGTCTAAAACAGCAAAAAGGGTGGCTGGCTGGTTGTGGATAGGCTTTGTCAAAATAAACTCAAAAAATCACGCAGTTAATTAGAGCGTGATTTTAACACGGCAGCAGCAAAATGCGTCCATCGTTCTCATAGCGTACAAACGCAATGCCAAAAACTTGTGCTAGCGTCTGTGTTGTCATTACTGTCGCAGCCTCGCCAAAGGCAATATTTTCACCCTCTTTTAGCAGCAAAATGTGATCGGCATGCTTAATACTTTGATTAATATCATGATTTGACATCACAATGGCGACGCCTTGCCCAGCTACCTCGCGCAGCAATCGGTACACCGCCGCCTCTTGTGCTAAATCTAGGCTGGTCATTGGCTCATCAAGCAGCAGCAGCTTTGCTCCTGCAGATTTGGCAAAATAGAGCTGCAGCAAGGCGCCGGCTAAGCGCACGCGTTGCCACTGTCCTCCCGAGAGCGTTCGCACTGATGCGTTAAGCTTATCGCTTAAACTTAGCTGCTGGCACAAGCTAAACACTTTTTGCTCAACATTTTGTTTTTCTTGTGCATTTTTACAGCGTTGCGCAAGCTGTGGCACCATCAGTGCTAAATATTGATAGACGCGCAGCTCAAAGGCGTTGGTCTGCGCCTGCGGTAAATAGACGCGCAGATCGGCAAGCCTTTGATAATGAAAAGCCGAAAGTTTACAACCGGCAAAAGTTATCTCCCCCTCGCCGCAGAGCATGCCGGCTAACAGTGCTAAAAGGGTGCTTTTTCCACTGCCATTAGGGCCTATAATGTGCAAAATTTTGCCTATTTGCAGCTCAAAACTTAGGGGATGAAGTCGCCCAGCAAAAGCAAGATCCGTTACGGTTAACATGAGCGTTTGAGTAAGATCCAGATAAAAAGCGGCGCGCCGATCACGGTTGTGACAGCGCCAACAGGCAGCTCAGCGGCAAGTAGCGCGGTTCTTGCAATAATATCGGCTAATAGCAATAAACTTGCGCCAATCAGCGCGCTAAGCGGCAAAAGATAGCGGTTATCACAGCCTAGCCACAATCGCAAAAAATGCGGCACGATAAGGCCAACAAAACCGATGATCCCAGCCATTGCAGTGCTTGCGCCAATTAACAAGCTGATCATTAAGATAAGTTTAGTGCGTAATTTTGCGCAGTTTTGCCCGCGCAGCATTGCTTGCGTTT
>JBOFXO010000218.1:0-5851 GCA_051654185.1 Vibrionaceae bacterium
CCCACCAACATCAATAAAAATCCCGGTAAAAAAATCGCAAGCGTAGCAATCACCGCGCCAATAAAGGGGTTATCGAGCATCATCTGCGCGCCAAGAAAAGTGGCAAAGGTAAACATCGGCCCTGGCACTGCTTGAGCAAAGGCGTACCCTGCCAAAAAGCTATCGCCACTGATTGCATCACCAAGCGCGGTTTCAAGAAGCGGCAGCACCACATGACCACCACCAAACACCAAGCCCCCAACCCGAAAGAACTCTGCAAACAATCCCGCCGCGCCCCCTAAATGTAAAGCGAAAAAACTGGCGACAAAAAGGCACAGAAATACCACTAAGCTTGGGTAATTTAATTGAATGGGCGCACGCTTTTGCGAAGAATTATCGGCAATAGGATCATGAACCACATTAAAGCAGCATAACCCAAAAATGGCAGCCAAAATCAATAGCGCCACTTGCGCCCACAAAAAAGGGAGGATCAACATCGCAGCAGCGCTAGTTACCATCAATAAACGCGCACTTCGCTGTTGGCAAAATTGCTTAAACATCGTCAGCACTGCATCGGCCACTACCACGACAGCCAGCAGCTTTAAACCATGCACGAGACCTTGCATATATGCATGATCCAGCCAAGCGGTGGAAGATACCGCTAGCAGATACATCAGCATAAATGAAGGTAAGGTAAACCCAGCAAAAGCAGCAAGCGCGCCCCAAAGGCCGGCGCGATGATAGCCAATAGCAAAACTGACTTGGCTTGAGCCAGGACCTGGCATAAATTGGCTTAAAGCCACGAAACTGGCATAGCGTTTATCATCAAGCCAAGCAAGTTCATTGACAAAGGTATGGCGAAAATACCCAAGGTGGGCAGCTGGGCCGCCAAAACTGGTCAGCCCAAGAAGCAAAAAACGTAAAAAAATCACAAGCATAACATCCGCCTTGCAAAAGATAGCCTGCAACAGATTATGCCACTAACAAGATTTTCATTGAAAGGTAAATCACTAGAGGCGCGTCTGCGCCCCACCACACCGTTAATCTAAGCCAATGATTTCCCCGGCCTCATCAATATCAATCTGTAAATATCCAGGTTTAACGCCAAGCCCTGGCATGGTCATCACATTCCCAGCTAGAGCAGTAACAAAGCCAGCCCCTGCATTTACATTAAAAGCACGAATAGGCAAGATGAAATCTTGCGGCACCCCTTTTAACTTTGGATCATGGCTGATTGATAGCGGCGTTTTTGCCATGCACACAGGCAAATCTCCGAAGCCTTGCTCGGTTAACACCCTGAGCTGCTCTTTTGCAAGTGCGGATAAGCTCATTCCCGCAGCACCATAGCCAAGCTCACACAGTGTGGACAATTTAGCCTCGATGCTAGCATCCTCTGGGTAAAGCCAAGTAAATTTTGACGGGCATTGGGCCGCCGCCGCTACAGTTTGCGCTAAGGCGATTGCGCCAGCCTCCCCTTGAGTAAAGGCATCACTGATCTCACAGCCAAAAGCTGCTGTTGCTTTAACTGCATTCACAAGCCATTGCAATTCGGCCTCGCTGTCGCTAGCAAATCGGTTGATCGCCACGACCACTGGAACACCATAACGCGCCACGTTGTTTATGTGCCAATGTAAATTAGCAAAGCCTGCCTCAAGCCGCTCTTGATCAGGGGCATTGATATCGCGCTCTAAACTTAAGCCGCTATTGGCTTTTAATGCTTTTAATGTCGTCACCAACACCGCAGCGCTCGGCGCTTGCCCTGATTGGCGCACCTTAATGTTGCAGAATTTTTCAAAGCCCATATCAGAGCCAAACCCTGCTTCGGTGACCACAAAATCTGCCAGTTTTAAGGCGATATTGTCAGCAATGATTGAAGAGTTACCATGAGCAATATTGGCAAAAGGGCCTGCATGGACAAAACAAGGTGCGCCGTTTAAGGTTTGCATCAAGGTAGGCTTTAGCGCATCGACCATGATCGCAGCCATAGCACCAGCAACCCCCAGATCGTTGGCAGTAATGGTTTCACCTTGACGGTTAAGCGCCAGCACTAAACGGCCAATGCGCGCGCGCAAATCTGCGACATTTTGACTTAAAGCCAAAATCGCCATCAATTCTGACGCGGCGGTAATATCAAAGCCTGAGTCATACTCTGGACCACTATTTTCGCCAAAACCGACGCGGATCTGTCGCAAGCAGCGGTCATTGTGATCGACGACCCGCCGCCAGCGGATTTGCTCAGGATCGATATCTAAAAAATCTAAACCAGATTGCGCGCAAAACTTATCCGCCCCTAAACGCGTCTCATGATAGAGCCGCGCCGCAATCGCCGCAGCTCCTAAGTTGTGAGCGCTGCTTACAGCATGAATGTCACCGGTTAAATGCAAATTGAGCTCTTGCATCGGCACAACTTGAGCGTAGCCGCCTCCTGCAGCGCCACCCTTTATTCCAAACACAGGGCCCATGCTCGGCTGACGAATACAAGCGCACGCCTTTTTACCGATGGCTTTTAAAGACTGCGTTAAACCGATACTGGTCACGGTTTTACCTTCGCCATAAGGCGTTGGAGTGACCGCTGTCACTATGATAAGTTTGCCGTTTGGCTTAGCAGCTAAGCGCTGCTGCGCCGCTAAATCCACTTTAGCTTTCGTATGCCCAAAGGGAATTAGCTCTTGTGCCTGTAGACCTAATTCGGTACCGAGTTCCACAATATTGCGTAAATTAGCACGACGTGAAATATCCATATCAGACAGCATGATTCTATTCTCCCTTGTTAGAACGCTAACAACGTTCTGGGTTAATGTATGGCCAAGCGCTCTCGTAGCGAATATTTAGCAACGAATAGTAACTGATCCTTTCGCAGATATGTAACTATCTAAGAATGCAGCAAGAATTTCTATCATATCACCCTAACTGATTGACCGTGCTAACACGCTCAGCGCAGTCATGCGTTCATTTGCAAATATTGAGACCAAGAGCATACTGAAATACGCGCTTAAGGCCTAACATCATGAATGTAATAGCATGCAATTCATGCCAAGTGATCCAGATCACGCTTTATTGTGTGATATACCTCTAAAATCCTGATCCCATCAATAAACAGGAGTACAAAGCGGATGCAAGAGAGAATTAAAGCCGCCCTTGCCAACCTGCCAGCGTCGTTATCTGCCGCATTAACCCCGTATCTGTCACAAACTGGATTTGCTGGCTGGCTACGCGCTGAAGACGTTAGCGTGATTTGTTCAAAAACAGGGCTAAACGTACAAGCGTTGTCACTGGCGTTACTACCCGTAGCGGCTGCCTACTCTGTTGCCCCTATTTCAAAATTTTATGTTGGTGCTATCAGTCGCGGCAAAAGCGGGAATCTGTATTTTGGCGCCAATATGGAGTTTACCAATGTTTCTTTGCAGCAAACTGTACATGCCGAGCAAAGCGCTATTACCCATGCATGGCTTCGCGGCGAAAAAGCCCTGACGGACATTACGATCAACTATTCACCCTGTGGCCACTGCCGGCAGTTCATGAATGAGCTCAATGCCGCGCCGGATCTCAACATCCACCTGCCAGAGCGCAAGCCTTGTAAGCTGCACGATTATTTGCCTGATGCCTTCGGTCCGCGAGACCTAAATATCACAGCGCTGCTGATGGATGCTCAAGATCACGGAATGCAAATTCAGACAACGGATCCCTTAGTCTGCGCCGCATTAAAAGCGGCTAATCATAGCCACGCACCTTACAGCCAAAGCTATGCCGGCGTTGCACTGCTAATGCAATCAGGCGCTATTTATCAAGGAATGTACGCAGAGAATGCAGCTTTTAACCCAAGCTTTCCACCGCTGCAAGCGGCGCTGATCAACATGAATATGTCTGGTGAGTCTGCCACTCATATTCGCCGCGCGGTGCTAGTAGAAAGTCAAACGGCTATTTTAAGCCAGCAAGCTGCAACACAAGCAACCCTACACGCACTAGGCGTTACCGATATAACCTGTTTACGTGTGTAATGCATGCATAAACCTTATATTCGCTAATACCACCTCGCTCCATCATCACAAAAGCCGTGCTTGACAACGTGTGATGATGGGCTTTCTCTTTATTCCCTATCTGCTTTCCTTTCTTTTTGTACGCTTTTCTTCAACATATTTTCTTTCTCTCAAAACCCGGCCGCTTTCATCATAATTGACGTTCGCAACATTGCGGCTCTAAAAGTGGCACCAATATAAGAAAACATTTTAAGCATTCGCTCAGGCTTTTTATTAAACGCATGATGGAATTAAAAATAACTAAGCTGTATCTTTGCTTACGTCGGCAGCGCCACTTTCGACACAGTCCGCAGCAACTAAAAAATAAAAAACATCATAGCTAGAGTGGTGATAAATCACCCTTAAAGGAGAAAAATTTGTATATCCCTGAGAAGTTTAAGCAAGAAAATATTGAAGATATCTTAAAGCTGATCCGTGCACATCCATTCGCGACAGTTATTACCTCATCTCAATTAGGGGCTGAGGCTGATCACCTTCCGTTATTTTTGATAGAGCGGGACGGGAAATTATATTTGCAAGGGCACATCGCTAAGGCAAATTCTCTTTGGCAAACTACGCCACCACTCTCTGACGTTTTAGTGATTTTTAATGGCCCTAATAGCTATATCTCGCCAAACTATTACCCAACCAAAAAAGAAAATGGCAAGGCCGTCCCTACTTGGAATTATGCTGTCGTGCATGCAAAAGGCAAACTTGAGTTTATTCATGAGCCTGAATGGATAACCAAAGTGCTTGAACAATTAACATTAGAACATGAACGCGAGCAAGCTGTGCCTTGGTTGATGGCAGACGCCCCTAAGTCATATATTCAGGCCATGCTATCAGCTGTCGTGGGAATTGAAATTGCTATAGATTCGCTTACGGGTAAATGGAAGTTAAGTCAAAATCAACCCGAGTTAAATCAGCAAGGTGTTATCGACACGGCAAGATCATTATAAATAGATTGAACTTTTGGCCAAAGTGATGATCAGATCGTCAATTAACGAATCACTTATTGGTTACCGCGATGAGCCAAACTTTTTTGCAACACTTTGCTTCCATTTCTGATCCGCGTATCGAACGCTGCAAAAAGCACAATTTGCTCGATATTCTATTTCTGGCAATAAACGCGGTGATCTCCGGAAGCGAGGGTTGGGAGGATATCGAGGATTTCGGCCACATTAAGCTCGATTGGCTACGCCAATATCGCCCTTTTGAGGCAGGGATCCCACGCCACGACACCATTGCGCGGGTGATTTGTCGCTTAAAACCCTCTGAAATCGAAAACGCATTTCAAGCATGGATTTCTTCGTTGATTGCAGAAACCGGCTGCGATGTAATTGCGATTGACGGCAAAACCGCGCGCCGCTCGTTTTCCACCAAAGACAGGAAAAATGCGCTGCATACGGTCAGCGCGTGGAGCTGCCAGCACAAATTGGTGCTTGGGCAAGTGGCTGTCGGCAGTAAAACGAATGAAATCAAAGCAATACCTGAGTTGCTGACTTTGCTGGATATAAAAAATAGCATCATCACGCTGGACGCGATGGGATGTCAACACGACATCGCCTTGCAGATCGTCAAACAAAAAGCCGATTACATTTTTGCGCTTAAGGGAAATCATTCAGGCTTGCAAAAGGAACTTACGGCGTGGTGGCATAAATGCACGCGTGAAGGGCTATCGGATGAGACATATTCCACGCACAGCGAAACTTGTTCTGGCCATGGGCGAATTGAAACAAGGACTTGCCAGCAGCTGCTGATCAAAAAAAGCTGGCTCGCCGAACAACATCAATGGAGTGGCCTTAAAAGCGTCATTCAAGTGACGTCGACGGTACACGAAAAAGCGACCGGCATAG
>JBOFXO010000219.1:0-1040 GCA_051654185.1 Vibrionaceae bacterium
TTGGCAGATAGACGTGCTTGATGTTGGTCATGGGCTTGCTGTGTTGATCACGCAAGAAAAAGAGAGCGTATTGTATGATACAGGGGCTAGCTGGGAAAATGGCTCTATTGCGCAGCAGGTGATCACGCCAATTTTAGAAAAACGGGGTGCCAAACTGGTTGGTATGTTGCTTAGCCACAATGATAAAGATCATGCTGGGGGCGCGCCTTGGATTTTGCAGCAGCATCTTCTTGCACAAAATCCGCCCGGTTGGGTGCGAGCAAGCAGCGCGCAGGCTGGCTTTTTGCCTTGTCTTGCGGGCGAAAAGTGGCAGTGGCGAGCGCTCGCTTTTGAAGTGCTGCACCCTAAAAAAGCAACGGCTGATCCGTCAAATAGAGACTCGTGTGTGGTAAAAGTCTCTGATGGGCGTTATGCGCTGCTGCTGACCGGCGATCTGCCAAAGGCGCAGGAGCTGAGCTTGGTTAAAAGTGGCGCGCCGTTAAAAGCTGATATACTGCTTGCCCCGCATCACGGCAGTAAAAGCTCGTCTAGCGCGGCTTTTTTGGACGCAGTTGGCGCAAATACTGTGCTGATCTCAAACGGTCGCTATATGCCATGGCGTTTGCCGCACCCCGATACGCTGCAGCGCTATAAAGCACGTGGTATGCGCTGGTATGAAACAGCGCGGCAAGGGCAATTACGCGTTGAAATTTCTCGAGATAACCTGCAAGTTAAAACTTTTCGCTTTGATCTTGCCCCATATTGGCACTTTAAGTTGTTTGGTCAGCCTGCAAGTTCAGAGTAAAATAAGCCACCTTTTGTAATTTAAGCTACAAATGACAGATTTTAAAGACAAAAATACATGGCAGACGTTCAAGCAGCTTTGGCCTTATATCGCCGATTACAAACTTGGGCTGGTTATTGCAACAATCGCTTTAGTCGTGAATGCGGCTAGTGATACGCTCATGCTTTCTATGTTAAAACCTCTTTTAGATGAAGGTTTTACCTTTGATAGCGTGGGCAGCGATTTTTTAACATGGATGCCATTATACCTAATGGGG
>JBOFXO010000220.1:0-4910 GCA_051654185.1 Vibrionaceae bacterium
CAAGCGCGCCGCGATGCGCCCGCCCATCGATGCCAAGAGCAAGCCCACTTGTGATAACAAATCCGTGTTCTGCAAGCTCCTTAGCAAACTCAAGCGCATAGGATAAGCCATTAGGCGTCGCTGTGCGGCTGCCGACAATCGCAAGCTGCGGTAAACTCAGCGCATTGACATTACCTTGCACGAACAGCATGCGCGGCGCTGAGTTAATTTGTTTTAATAAATAAGGATATAACGGATCTAAAGCGCACAATACATGATGATCAGGCCGCAGCGCCCAACTTAGCGCTTGTTCAATTTTTTGCTCATCTGCGGTACGAAAACTTTTGCTCTGCTCTAGCGAAAAGCCAAGCGCAAGCAAGGCTTCATCATCAAATACATCAAGATCAGCAAAAAACTGCGGCTCTAGCGCGCGTTCAAAAACCCGCTTGGGTAACCGAGGTACCGAAGCTAGCTTAAAAAGACGCGCTAGCGCTTGTTCATTCACGGCACGTTTCCACAGCGCTGCCGGCGGCAATGGGCTGCCGCGCCGTTTGCACTTTGGCTAAGCTAAAATACGGAAAAACTTGCACAATATTAAGCTCTCCTAGCGCCTGTTTGGGAAGCGTGTAGGTGGTATTTTGCTGCAATTTTTTATATTGATAATTCACGCCGTCTTGAGCCGCATCGCTAAATTGAGTCGCGCGCTCGCCTTGCACATCGACCGGCTTTGCAACAGCAGTCAGGCTAGCGCCTTGGCGTATACCATCGCGCAGCCCAAGATTGACCACCACGAGATCATCAAGCCCTGCGTAACGCCGACCATTGATCTGCCCCTCAACCGCTCCTACAGCGCACGGCTTGCTCGCATTTGCTGAGCGCAGCGTGTATTTTTTAAGCAAATACGGCCGCAGCAAAATATCATTAGGGCGCACTTCTTGATATTGAGATTGCAGCGCCATTTGCGTTATTTTGCCGTCATGCTGCACAACGCTCGCCATCGCAACGTACTCAAGGCTGACCATCTCGATGTTTTTTTCTGCCATGCTGCGCTTAAACGTAGCAATGGGACGATAAACGGCCCAAGGCTCAGATGAAAGCTTAGCATCTACAAAAAAAGTCATAGATTTATCAATAAGCTGCAACTTATGCTGGTTGCCAAGCACTCGCGGCTCCTGCGCCAACGCCTTTTTATGGATCAGCGTTGCGCCTAAAGATTGCGCCATCTGCTTTTGCACCACCATAGGTGGTACCTTGCTGCGAACCTCTTTATTTTTCTCATCTTCTTCGCCAAAATACGGCTGTGGCAGCGCCTTAACAGGCACCTTTGAAGATGAAAGCGCGGGAATAGGGTGGTCTTGATGCATTTCATTAGTTTGAGCCGCCGAGGCACAAACTAACAAACTGATCGCCAATGCTTTTTTAGCCATCGATACTCTCTTTAGAAAATAATCTGCTTTATTGATGCTGTCATTTGAATGGCAAAATGTCTAGAATTAGGCCGATTATCACCTCCCGATTGGGCACAGCTCACTTTATTAATGAGAATTAAATGAGTCTATTACAAGTTTTAACCTTTCCGGATGAGCGCCTTCGCACGATTGCAAAACCCGTAAAAGAAATCACCGCTGAAATTCAAGCGATTTGTGATGACATGCTTGAAACTATGCATGCCGAAGAAGGAATTGGTCTCGCCGCAACGCAAGTTAATATCCATCAGCAAATTATTGTGATCGACATTTCAGAGCATGGCGATCAGCCTCTTGTGCTTATCAACCCCGTCATCGTTAAAAAAGAAGGGGAAAACAGCATTGAAGAGGGCTGCCTGTCCGTGCCAGAAGCCAGAGCCATGGTGCCGCGCGCCGCAAGTGTGACAGTGCAAGCGCTTGACCGAAATGGCAAAAAATTTGAATTAGCTGCTGACGGGCTGCTAGCTATCTGCATTCAGCACGAAATGGATCACCTCAGCGGTAAGCTGTTTGTCGATTACTTGTCGCCATTAAAGCGCAATCGCATTAAAGCAAAGCTTGAGAAAAACAAGCGCGCGCAACAAAAAGAAAAAGAGAGCTGAGGTCATTTTGAAACCATCATTACGCATTATTTTTGCTGGAACGCCCGATTTTGCTGCAACGCACTTAAGCGCTTTACTCGATTCTCACCATCAAGTAGTTGCAGTCTACACCCAGCCTGATAAACCAGCAGGGCGCGGCAACAAGCTAACCGCCAGCGCGGTTAAACAGATCGCGCAGCAGCACGATATCGCGCTTTATCAGCCAAAATCGCTGCGCAAGATCGAAGCGCAGGCGCAGCTTGCCAGCATTGATGCGGACATCATGGTCGTGGTCGCCTACGGTCTTATTTTGCCCAAAGCGGTGCTCGATACCCCGCGCCTTGGCTGCATCAATGTGCATGGTTCTTTGCTGCCAAAATGGCGTGGCGCGGCGCCCATTCAGCGAGCAATCTGGGCAGGTGATGAAGAAACCGGCGTGACCATCATGCAGATGAACGAAGGGCTCGACACCGGCGACATGCTTTGTATGGCGCGCGTTAAGATTGAGCCGACACAAAGCAGCGTAGATTTATACCAAACATTGGCAAAGCTTGGTCCGCAAGCGCTTATTTCGTGCTTAGATGACATCGCGCAATCAAAAATTACACCACAAAAACAAGATGATAGCCTTGCAACTTACGCGCATAAACTCACTAAAGAAGAAGCCAATATCGATTGGAGCATGAGCGCCGCCGCCATTGAGCGCTGCATTCGCGCCTTTAACCCGTGGCCGGTGAGCTATTTTTCGCTCACCACTCCTGCTAACGAAACCATCGACATCAAAGTGTGGCAAGCGCATGTAGAAAAAAACAGGTCAAACGCGGCCCCCGGCACAATCATTAGCGCCGACAAAAACGCGATTTGTGTTGCGACAGGCGACGGCACCCTTTGTTTGACCTCTTTGCAAATTCCCGGCAAAAAAGCCATGGACGTTGCAAGCCTTTTAAATGCGCGGCAAAACTGGTTTACTCCGGGAAACATTCTTTTGCGCAAACAGTCTCTTTGAGCTAAGGCCTCTTAATCGCAAAAAGCGCGCAAGAGCTTGCCGCTTTTCGCGCAAAGTCAACCTGCTATAAACCATCAATATTTACACCACAATTTTAAATAAATTTAATTTATTACAAACACGTTAGCTAAAAACCAAGGATCCCCGCATGAATATTAGAGCCGTTGCTGCTGAGGTTATTTTCTCAGTGGTTGATAAAGGTGAATCGCTCTCCAGTGCGCTTCCTGCCGGACAAAAAAAAATCGCACTGCGCGATGGCGCTTTGCTGCAAGAGATCTGCTACGGCGTGCTGCGTTATCTGCCGCGCTTAGAAGCGATCATCGCACAGCTCATGGACAAGCCTTTAACAGGCAAACAACGTGTCGCCCATCATTTGTTGCTTGTGGGCATTTACCAGCTCAGTTTTATGCGCATTCCAGCTCACGCGGCGGTAACCGAAACGGTGAATGCGGTAACGAGCATTAAAATGCCGCAGCTGCGTGCGCTCATTAACGCGGTGCTGCGCAATTATCAGCGCCAAAGCGAGCAGCTTGAGCAAAAAGCGCTTAGTAAAGATGCCGGAAAGTATTGCCATCCAAGCTGGCTGCTTAAAACGCTGCAAAACAATTACCCTGATCTGTGGCAAACGATTGTTGAGGCGAATCATCAGCGAGCGCCGATGTGGATCCGCGTCAATCGCGCTCACCATAGCGCCGCTTCTTATCAAAAGTTGCTCGCAGAATGTGATATTGAAAGTCAGCCACACCCAAGCGCGCCAGATGCGCTGCAGCTGCAAAGGCCAACAGATGTTCACAACCTTCCAGGCTTTGCCGAAGGATTTTGCTCTGTGCAAGACGCCGCCGCGCAGCTTGCCGTCGAATATGTTGCGCCAAAAGCCAATGAGCTGATCCTCGATTGCTGCGCCGCGCCCGGTGGCAAAACTTGCCATATTTTAGAGCGCGAGCCGCGCGCTAAAGTTGTAGCGGTCGACATTGAGCCAAGCCGCATTACACGCATCCACGACAACCTTAACCGCCTTTCGCTACAAGCCGAGGTCATCTGCGGCGATGCCAGCAACCCTGATAGCTGGTGGCAAGGTGAATTGTTCGATAAAATTTTGCTTGATGCGCCCTGCTCAGCCACAGGCGTGATCCGCCGTCATCCCGACATCAAATGGCTACGTAAAGCGCCAGATATCGAGCAACTCGCTATTTTACAAGGACAAATCTTGTCCAATCTGTGGGCAAAATTAAAAAGTGGTGGTACGCTGATTTATGCAACTTGCTCTATCATGACGCAAGAAAACCAACAACAAATAACTGATTTTCTTAATAAAAATACAGATGCAATCTTGCAAACAGGTACCTTGGATAGTCCTGGGCGACAGATCCTTCCCGGCGAACAAAATATGGATGGATTTTATTACGCGGTACTTTGTAAAGCATAAGCGCAACTTTTTTATCATAACGTTTAGGTACTCATGAAAATCATCATTTTAGGGGCAGGCCAAGTTGGCGGAACCCTAGCTGAAAATCTCGTCGGCGAAAATAACGATATCACCGTGGTGGATTCTAATATTGAGAACCTGCGCGAGCTGCAGGACAAATGCGACTTGCGCGTCGTGCAAGGTTACGCCAGCCACCCAAGCGTGCTGCAAGAAGCAGGGGCGCAAGACGCCGACATGCTGGTCGCGGTCACCAATTCTGATGAAACCAACATGATTGCGTGCCAAATTGCCTTTACCCTTTTTAATACGCCTAATCGCATCGCACGTATTCGCAGCCCCCATTATTTAGCGGTAAAAGAGCAAATTTTCCAAAACGAAGCCTGTCCCGTTGACCATCTCATCGCCCCTGAAGAGCTTGTGATCAACTACGTGATGCGGCTTATCGAATACCC
>JBOFXO010000221.1:0-1071 GCA_051654185.1 Vibrionaceae bacterium
CGCGTTGGCTATCTGGTACACTTTGGCAACTCTCTAAAAATGAAAGACATTTACTTTCTAAGCCAAGTACAAGCGCGCCACATTGCCGGAATGGATGATGAGCTAAACTGCATCGACATTAAGCTTGGTGAGCAGACTAAAGCGAGCCATTTTTGCGATAAGTTTGCCGCGCTGCTTGCACAAATCGGCATTAGCAATCCTGATCAAAGCTATATCATTCCACGCGATAACGCATGGGAGAGCGAGCTTGCCCATTGGTGGCCACAGCATACTGGTGTTTTGGCATTTAACCCTTATGGCAGCGGGGGGGCTCGTCGTCTTAGCGACGACAATATCAAAACGATGCTGCGTATTATGCTTGACGGTTGCGGCGCGCCTATCTGCTTACTATTTACGCCGGAGCTGGCACAAACAGCGCGCCAGATTGCCAGCGAGCTTAACGAAAAGCGCCTGCTGCTTTGCCCAGCAACCCCATCGATTGGCGCACTTTTTACCCAGCTTCGCCACAGCAGCGCGTTAGTTTCTGTCGACACAGCAACCATACACATTGCATCGGGCCTAAATCTGCCTATTTTGGGGCTCTATAATCGCGATCTTGGCGGCGGCGACCAAAACTTTACGCAGTGGCATCCTAACCACCCAGACGCGGTAGTGCTGTATTCAAAATCGACGCACGAGCAGCAGATCAACTCTCTCGATCTAAACGAATTTGCACGCACCTTTAACGATTGGGTGAAGACAATTAGCACGCTGCACTCTAAGCCGCAAACAGAGCCTGAGCCAATAGCTGAAAACAAAAGCTGCGAGCAGCCAGCAATCTAGCACTAAAGCCGCATTAAGCAACTCTTTGTAAGGTGGAAACTTTGCTTTTGAGTACAAACAAAAACAGGCGCCTAAGCGCCTGCTCTTTATCATTAAACCATTAGCATGTTGCTAAAAAGGGATTGACCTTGATGACAGTTTCGCTGCGATCAGGTCCCGTTGAAATAATATCAACCGGCACGCCCGTCAGCTCTTCAATTCGCTTAATGTAATTCAGCGCCGCTTGCGGAAGTTGAGCTAATTTTTGCA
>JBOFXO010000222.1:0-4452 GCA_051654185.1 Vibrionaceae bacterium
TTAAAGGGCAAGATATTTACTGGAACATTCGTCAAGCCATTGAATGTACAGAAGAAGAGCTCTACACCTTTAACCATTTTAAATCGGTTAAACCTGAAATTCGCCGCCCTCTTCGCAAATTGACATTAAATGTGCCAACACGCCGCGAGCTTGCCATTGGCGAGCGCGCTATCACCCATGGACTTGCGGTAGCGCAAGGGGTGAGTAGCTGCTGCGATCTTGCCAACATGCCGCCTAATATTGCAACTCCCGCTTATCTTGCTGAGCAAGCACTGCGCCTTGCCCAAGAAAGCGAGCTTATCCAATGCCAAGTGATAGGCGAGCAAGAGATGAAAGAGATCGGCATGCACAGCTACTTAGCGGTGAGTGCAGGCTCACATAACGAAGCGCAAATGTCTATCCTCAGCTACCAAGGCCACCCTGACAAATCGGCCAAGCCCATAGTGCTGATCGGCAAAGGCTTAACCTTTGACAGCGGCGGCATCTCAATCAAGCCTGCGGCGAATATGGATGAGATGAAATACGACATGTGCGGCGCAGCGGCGGTTTTTGGCGTGATGAAAGCGCTTGCACAGCTCAAGCTGCCCCTCAACGTGATTGGCGTTTTAGCCGGCTGTGAAAATATGCCCGGCGGCGGCGCGTATCGCCCTGGCGATATTCTCACCACCCTTTCAGGCCAAACGGTCGAGGTGCTTAATACTGACGCAGAAGGGCGTTTAGTGTTATGCGACGCGCTGACATACGCTGAGCGTCTTGATCCCGAGTGCGTGATTGACATTGCCACCTTAACCGGCGCCTGCGTAGTCGCACTCAGCCATCACATCAGCGGACTTATGGCAAACCACAATCCGCTGGCGCACGAGCTTGTCAATGCATCTGAGCAAGCCTTTGACAGAGCTTGGCGTTTGCCAATGACCGATGATTATCAAGATCAGATCAAAAGTCCTTTTGCCGACATGAGCAACATCGGCGGCCCTGGCGGCGGCGCAATTACCGCAGGCTGCTTTTTGTCACGCTTTGCCAAAAAATTCAACTGGGCACACCTCGACATTGCAGGCACCGCTTGGCGCAGTGGCAAAAACAAGGGGGCAACCGGCAGACCGGTTCCGCTGCTGGTTCAATTTTTGTTAAATCGAGCTGGGGCACCCCAGAGCGAGTAAATTTTTAGATGCAGCCGCAAGGCTGCATTTTTTTAGTCTTCAATATCTCGGTAAGGAGTATTAATGCGATGAGCTCTCTCTATCAGCAACACTTTCTCTCCATCAGCGACTTCTGCAAATACGATCTAGAACAACTTATCGAATTTGCCAGCAAGATCAAAGCTACGCCCGCGCCGCATCTGCTAAAAGGAAAAGTGGTGGCAAGCTGCTTTTTTGAAGCCTCAACGCGCACCCGCCTCTCTTTTGAAACAGCCGTGCAGCGACTTGGCGGCAGCGTAATTGGCTTTGCTGACAGCAGCTCCACCTCTGCCGGCAAAAAAGGCGAAACGCTAGCAGACTCGATGCGCATCATAAGCTCTTACGCGGATGCGGTGGTCATTCGCCACCCAAAAGATGGCGCAGCACGCCTTGCGGCAAAATTTACTGGGCAAGTTCCTGTGATCAACGCAGGCGATGGCGCAAATCAGCACCCAAGCCAAACCTTGCTCGATCTTTTTACCATTTATGAAACGCAGCAGCGGCTTGATAACTTGCATATTGCCATGGTGGGCGATCTAAAATACGGGCGCACCGTCCACTCGCTATCGCAGGCGCTTGCAAAATTTTCCAATAACCATTTTTATTTCATCTCCCCCACCGCACTTGCAATGCCCGACCACATTTTGCAGCAGCTGCAACAAAACGGCCAAAGCTACAGCCAGCACGCCAGCATCGAGCAAGTACTGCCGCAGCTTGATATTTTGTACATGACGCGTGTGCAACGCGAGCGGCTCGATGAGTCTGAATACCAGCATATAAAATCGGCGTTTATTTTGGATCTGCCCAAACTTGTGCAGGCAAAACCCAACCTAAAAGTGCTCCACCCGCTGCCAAGGGTAGATGAAATCAATCCCCTGATTGATAGCACGCCACACGCCTACTATTTCACCCAAGCCCAAAACGGGGTTTATGCGCGCCAAGCTTTACTAGCGATGATCCTTAACGGCTCCCTTTAGCGAGAAAAAATCATGAAAAATCAACGACAATTAATAGTTGAAGCTATCGAAAACGGCACAGTGATTGACCATATTCCAGCAGGTGTAGGGCTGCAGGTGATGCAGCTATTTAAGCAATACATGCTGTCGCACAGGCTTGTGCTCGCACTCAATTTACCCTCCCACCTGCTTGGTAAAAAAGACATTATCAAAATCGAAAATATGTTTTTAGCCCCAAAGCAGGCGCAGCTACTCGCGCTGCTCGCCCCAAATGCCACCATTAACTGCATTAAAGATTGCCGCTTAGCTGAAAAAATCACGCCAAGCTTGCCAAGCACTATTCACGGCCTGTTTATTTGCCCCAACAGCAACTGCATCACCCACGACGAAAAAAGTGTCGCCAGCAATTTTTTATTGATTGAAAAAGAACATGAACTTGCGTTTAAATGTCACTTTTGCGAAAAAGTGTTCTCGCGCGAAATTATGCGCTGGGAGCCAGATTTAGCCCATCACAACGAGGTTTTCAAAAATAATGAAAAAGATTTTGCATAGCGACAACGCGCCTGCCGCCATCGGTCCTTACGTACAAGGTGTTGATTTGGGTAACTTAGTATTTACATCCGGACAAATTCCGCTAAACCCACGCACCGGCGAAGTGCCTGCAAGCATTGAACTGCAAACGCAGCAATCGCTAGAAAATGTGCAAGCCGTGCTGACTGCAGCAAACTTAACAATGGCCGATATTATTAAAACCACTGTTTTTGTTACCGATCTGGGTCAGTTTGCACAAATCAATCAGGTGTATAGCGACTTTTTTGCAAAAGCCGGCGTTAGCCAATTTCCCGCGCGCTCGTGCGTACAAGTTGCTCGTCTGCCAAAAGATGTTGGCATTGAAATCGAAGCGATTGCTGTAAGAGCTGCGCAAAACTAACAGCCGCAATTGATTTATTTAAAAGAGTGCTATCGCTGATAGCACTTTTTGTCTTTAGGTCGCAGCACAAAAAGCATGCAAAAAGTGGCACCGCTGTAATTTTTGAGTGCACAGTGCAAAGCAGCAAACTAGCTTGGCTGATTTTTATTGCAATACATCTTATTTTGCAAAGCCCTTTAACCGGTTAAAGCTAAAGGGCTTTGGTGCTCGCAAAATCGCGCTATTACAGCGCTGCAACCATCGCTTGCTGCTCAACTAGCTTCACTAACGCGTCTTGATAACCGCTTAGCTTTGCGCGCTCAACATCAACCACCGCTTGCGGCGCTTTAGCGACAAATGCTTGATTAGACAATTTGCCGTCAATGCGCGCAATTTCAGCGTGTATTTTGCCAATCTCTTTTTCAAGGCGCGCAAGCTCTGCTTCTTTATCGATAAGGCCAGCCATAGGTAGCAACAAGGTAGATTGTCCAACCAGAACGCTTGCACACACCGGCAGCGCCTGTGAGCCGTCATACACCCTGATCTCATCAAGTTTGACCAGTGACTGCAGCACCGCTTTATTGTCTTGCATGCGTGCGCAATCACTGTCATCGGCAGCTTTTAGCCACACGCTCAAGCCTTTGCTCGGCGCAATCGCGTATTCTGCGCGCAAGTTACGAATAGCAATGATGAACTCTTTCACCCACGCCATGTCAGACAAAGTTTTCACACAAGCGCGCGCCGGCTCAAACTGCGGCAGCGGCTGCAGCATAATGGTATCACCTGTGATATCAGGCAATTGCTCACGCACACTTTGCCAGATAGACTCGGTGATGTAAGGGATGATGGGATGCGCTAAACGCAGCGTTTTTTCAAGCACTGTCAGCAGCGTAAAACGCGCCGCACGTTGCGCGGCAGCATCACCTTTCCACAAAATCGGCTTAGTCAGCTCTAAATACCAATCGCAAAACTCATCCCAAATAAATTCGTATAAAGTTTTTGCTGCTAAATCAAGACGATAACTGTCAAGCTGCGCGTTAAACTCTTGCGCGGCAAGGGTGAATTTTGCCTCAATCCAGCGATCAGCCAGCGAAAACGCAAGCGGCGCGCTGCCATCAAGCCCGCAGTCGTGCTCTTGGGTATTCATCAGCACGTAACGACTCGCGTTCCACAGCTTATTGCAAAAATTACGATAGCCCTCTAGGCGCTTCATGTCCCAATTGATATCGCGCCCCGTCGAGGCCATCGCCGCAAGCGTAAAGCGCAGCGCGTCCGTACCATGCGCTTCAATACCATCGGCAAAAGTTTTACGGGTGTTTTTTTCAATTTTTGCCGCAAGCTGAGGTTGCATCATGTTAGCGGTGCGTTTTGTCACTAAGCTTTCAAGATCAATGCCGTCGATCATATC